>JAFMCP010000143.1 GCA_017857705.1 Candidatus Nanopelagicales bacterium | reverse complement strand
CTCACGTACTCGACCCTGCCGTTTAGCACCGGTAACTGGCCCGAGTACTACCGAGAAGTATTGGCTTTTCTCACGGATTCAACAACACCTACGGTCACTCTGGATCAGGCTGTTGGAACCATGCGGGTCATGGATGCGGCCCGAGAGTCCGCGTCAACCGGTGAAGTCATTCGCCTTAATCCCCCTGCGGGCCATTGAGTTAGTCACTGAGACTCTGTAACTCCCACCGCGTTGTCATCCGTGCCGGTTCACTCCGGCTGCAAAAGAGTGCCGAATCACTGAATGCGCCATTAAGTGCATTGGGTGCACCAGTTTGGGGTTCGACACAGATCAAATCCTTGTTTCCGTCATAGATCACAAACCACTCGTGCGAATGCGTGATTCGCAGTTGTAAGGCTTCCGGCCATTGGATGACCACCGTCTTACTTGGCACGATTAAGGCGTCGTCGAACGGACCGAGCATGACATCAAAATCAACAAGCTCACCGGTGGGCAATGAATCTACCTTTGTGAGCAATTTGGCGTCGTTAATCTTTAACACCGCTGGGGCACCACTGCCGAGTGACTTGCGAAACCACGGGTGCCATCCCACAACAACTCGACTAGAAACGTCACTGATTGGCTTCACTTCAATCGTTGTTTCCAGTGAATGCTCGTCAATCCTCCACGTGAATGTGGCTTCCAAATCCTCTATCCAACTTGAGATCCTTTGCACCGCTAAAAATGTGGTCGAATCTCCATCGGCTTGAACACTCCAAGCGGTTAATGGATTATCGAAGGAAAGCCCGTGAATAGCCCAACCTTGATAGTTGATCTCCTGTTTAATCAATTCACCATTGACAGAAACAGAATTGTCAGCCAATCTTCCCGCCCACGGGAGCATCGGATAAAAGCCAAATTCAACGGGGTTTTTCCCACTCGCGCCCAGTAATTCAATGCCCTGGTAGTTCCAGCTAATCGCGCGTCCCCCAAGTGTCGTGTCAAAAACTAGCTGCTGTTCACCACATCGAATTTCTACTTGCGAGTCATTAGACGAGGGCAAATGCCTGTTCCATTTCTTGCAATGGGTGGGAAAGAAGTCGACCGAAGGCTATTTCGGCCGCACCAACTAGCGGGCTATCCAAGGATAACGATGGCAATAAAATTTCAGCTCTCGTTTTCTTGTCGGGCCGCGATTGATCAACCCGTCTATTTACCGCTTCAATGATGTATGGATAGATATCAGCCAAGTGACCCCCGAGCACTATGTAATTGGGATCAATACTGTTCATCAAGTTCACAAGACCGACACCAACCCACTCACCAACTTGATTCAGAGTCCGTTTCATCTTCTCCGGGTCGTTTTTCCCTAACTCAAGGAGTTCAGGAAATGAATCTGGTCCCGTCCGCAGGCCAGCCGCGGACAGAATCGCATCCCGCCCAACTTCGGTCTCCCAACATCCCTGGCTTCCACAGTTACATGGCTGACCGTTTGGATTTACCACAAGGTGACCAAGTTCTCCGGCGTAACCACTTCCGCCCGTTAACACCTGCCCTCCCAAAACGACTCCGCCACCAACGCCCACATCTCCCGAGAGGTAAACCACACTCGAAGAAGTTGTTGCGGCCCCGCGAACATATTCGGCGATCGCACCAAGGTTTGCATCGTTACCCAGAACGACACTGGGACAGAAACCCATGTGTGATCGAAACGCCCTTTCAATATCTTGCCCGAATGGCACGTCAATCCACCCGAGGTTGGGTGCTTTGCGAACAAAACCAAGTTCGGTCTCAACAACACCAGGAATCGCAATTCCAACTCCGGCCCAAATGGCACCTAGCGGAAGTTGGGTGAAAAGTTCATCTGTACTTTCCAATATTGCGGCGATTGCATTCTCAACCGGATAAGGGCCATCAAGTCGTGGCCGGTGCAATGTCGCGAGGACCTCACCGCCGAGACCAATTGCTGCACACACAATTCGATCAACTCTCAGGTCAAATGCAAGTACAAAAACATTTGTGCTCTTCGAACGTACAACGAGTGAGGGCCGACCGCGTGATCCACCAACGCCCGATACTTCTTCAACCAAATCAGCACCCGCCAGGTCGCTGACCAGTGAACCAATGGTGCTGCGGTTGAGCCCCGTAAGAATTACTAAATCCGAACGACTCAACTCACCGTCTTCATGTAAATGTCGAAGAACACGAGCTAGGTTGTGTCGCTTAACTTCATCGGGTGTAACAGGTGTTGGTTTCAGCATGGCGCATGCGTGTTAACGCATCACTCCTTGGGAACGTTTTCGTGAGAGTGCGTCGGCGCCAGCCGCGATCATCAAGACCGCACCTGTGATCATCAACTTCACACCGGCCGAGTAACCCAAGAGCCCCATGCCGTTATCTATGACGGCAACAACAGCTCCACCAATCAGTGCGTCATGGATACGGCCACGGCCACCAAAGAGACTTGTTCCACCAATGACCGCTGCGGCAATCGCATTAAGCACGATGAACTTGCCCGCGTTGGGATCAACAGATGCCGCCCGCGAAGCAAACACGATGCCGGCGAATGCTGCGGTTCCTGAACAGATTGTGAACACGGTAATTCGAATTCGGCTCACACTGATACCGGCACGACGAGCAGCCTCGACATTGCCGCCCACCGCGTAAACGTGACGCCCAAATGTGGTTCGATTCAAAATAAACCCGAATACTAATGTCAACAGGACAATGATCGGGACAATTATGGGCACACCGCTTAATGGATTGAGTTCAGGATTCGTGCTTCGTTCCAAGCTCAATGCCCAGACGATTGCAAAGCCAATGATTGCCATGGCTCCAGTTTTAATCAGGATCATCGAAAGCGCGGTTGCTGCAAACCCTCGGGCAAGCCGACGAGTTCTTCCAACGTATGAGACCAGGAAATAGCCGACAATTATTGCAATGTACAAAACCCATCCGAGCCAGATGGGTAAATTCTTATTCTGAATTGCGAGGATTACTTCATCCGTAATTCGAATGTTTCCACCCTCACCAATAATCACCAAAATCAGGCCTTGGAAGGCCAGGAACAGCGCAAGGGTGACCACGAAAGAGGGGATCCCGATCTTGGCTACCAAGA
>JAFMCP010000142.1 GCA_017857705.1 Candidatus Nanopelagicales bacterium | reverse complement strand
TTCTTCAACTACGTCAATAGCAACTTCAGACACGTAAATCTCTCCTTAGCGCTACTGCGCGACCTGGGTAATGGTGAATGGCTTGGGTTCTTGGGCACTGTGTGGGTGGTTGTCACCAACATAGACTTTCAACTTGGTCAACTGTTGGCGACCGAGCTTGTTGTGAGGGAGCATTCCCTTAACTGCCTTCTCAACAGCCTTTGTTGGATGTGACTCCAAGAGTTCGGCGTAAGTCGTTGCAGTAAGGCCACCTGGATAACCAGAGTGACGGTACGCAATCTTTTGCTCACGCTTTGATCCGGTGAGTGCAACTTTGTCCGCATTAATAACGATGACGAAGTCACCGGAATCCATGTGCGGTGCAAATGTTGGCTTGTGCTTTCCGCGAAGAAGAACCGCGACCTGACTTGCGAGCCGTCCGAGAACAACATCGGTGGCGTCAATCACGTGCCAGGTGCGAGTAATCTCGCCGGCTTTCGGGCTATATGTGCGCATGGGGCGCCACCTTGCTTTCTCGTAGGGACTTGGTTTCTGCACCCACCGGTTGGCGGGCCGTACTGGGGACCTTCCACGGCCTCCAGGCTGCAACACTCACAGCGACCCCAAAGGATACCCATACCGGGCCAGTAGCCCGAAATCCCCCCTAGATAAGGGGATTCGCGCTCAGTGACCCCGATTGAACTCCCATCAGAACATGATCATCAATATCGACACCATCAGTTTTTCAATTCCTGCTCGGTAGGGGCATTTAGGATTTCAGGGGCGGCTGTGCCGCCAACCAGGCTTTAAATGATGCATCCTGCTCCTCACGCCACACCCCCACAGCCTGGGCAAATTCGCCCAACTCACCCTTAAACAGGTCTGGATAACGCTGGGCCTGGGCTAACAGAAGCAGTCCGGTGACCCTGGAGTCAGCCAGGGCCCCGTGCCAATCGTCTTCAGAGATTTCAAGTCCGTATCGAGCAACGGTGGGCTGCAACCGACGTTGTGCTTTCCCCTTGACGTATTTATCCATTTGTTTGTCAATGACAAAGGGGCAAATATCAACCACGCCGGAAAGCGGATCCAAACCAACTCGCTCGAGGTTCGCGTCGAGGATTCCGCGATCAAAGGCAGAGTTGAAACAGACAACGGGAAGCTTCGAATTCATCAAAAAATCACGTATTGATGAAAGTGCCACTACTTGATCCTGGCCTTGGGAACGGCTCATCTCGTTGGTGATTCCGTGCACCGCACTTGCGGCCTCAGGGATATCAATATCAACGTTGATCAACCACTCTTGCGAGGAGACTTCGACACCGTCGCGATAAACCACCGCTGCGGCAGAAACAACCCGATCCGATGCAATGTCAATTCCCGTTGTCTCCGTGTCGAAGGCAATAAACCCATTTTCAACCCACGACATGCGGTCTCCTCACCGGTAAGGGTTCACTTTTTAGAGTTCACTTTAAGAACAAGCAGAAGTATGTCACGCGCGACTGACAAATACCGAGGACAAATATATGTAGCGAAGTCGCACGCTGCTTGGACCGCCAATGTTTAGGCCAGCGTGATCCAAACTTTTCTCACCGTTTCGGTGATCTTCCAGGTGGTGCGAGAACCTACCGGGAGTATTCCAATTGTTCCCGGGACCAGGTCGATCACGCCACCCTGCTCGCAGGTCACGGTCCCTCTTCCAAAAATCACGACAAAAACTTCCTCGACCTCGGTGTCGGTGGACTCCCCCACTGAGTGTTCCCAGACCCCGACCTCCATGTCACCTTCGGTGTCGACTGCAGAAACCGCGCTTGTCACTCCTTTGGTGACTGCAAGGCCAGACTTAATAGGAAGATGCCTGAGCTCAATTGACTGCGAGTCATAACTGCGGATCATGACGGCAGCCTATGCCGATCACTGCGAGAATCATGGTCAACGGCCCTGAAGCCGATCCATGCCCCGTCTGGCCCTCGTTTCACCCTGACGGGCATGTAACTCTTCATCTGTTGGGTAACCAACTTCTTCAAGGACCAACGGAAACGCATCCATGGTTTGGATGTGGGAAAGCTTTTCTTCTTGGTCGAGTAGGTGTTGGGTCCAGGTGACCGGCTTGCGGCCGTCCCCGATGGGGAGGAGCGCACCCACGATGGTGCGGACCATTGAGTAACAGAATGCATCGGCTCGGATTGTCATGACAACGTAATTGTCGGCGTTGCGGTGCCATTCAAGTTTCTGAAGTTCCCGGATTGTGGTGGCTTTTGGTTTTTCTTTACAAAAAGCAAAGAAGTCGTGAATACCGATGAGGCATTGGCTGGCTTCATTGAGTTTGTCAACGTCAAGTGGTACCGGCCACTGCAGGACCGAGTGACGGTGAAGTGGCTGTGGGCCGGTGGGGTCGTCACACACCGTGTAGCTGTACTCGCGCCACAAGGCAGAGAACCGGGCATCAAAACCAAATGGTGCCTCTTCAATTCTGCGAATCCGAATGTCTCCGGGGAGCGCTTTATTGATTCGCTCAGCCGTGAGCTTTTCTAGTTCAAGGTGATCACGGGGTAGGTCAAAGTGAAAGACCTGATTGCGCGCGTGCACGCCCGCGTCGGTGCGTCCAGCCACAATTGTCGGTAATTCAAGTTCGTGGATAAGTGCTCCGATTATGTTTTCAACTTCACCCTGAACCGAACGGGCCTCCATTTGAGAAGCCCACCCGTGAAAACCGGAACCGTCATAGGTGAGGAAGACACGCAGACGAATCAGCCCGTCCCCGGGAAGACCGGGAACGGGCTGATCAATATCGTCTTGCGAGCTCAGGAATTACTCCTTGGACTTAGCTTCGTCACTTGGAGCGGCTTCTTCTTCGCCCAGTTCATTGATCGGCTCGGAACTTTCGCCTTCGAGGACTTCTTCCGTGTCGGCCTTGATTTCTTCTTTGACTTCAGCCGCTTCACTCTCGGCCGGTGCTTCTGCTGCTGCACTTTCCTTGGCGGCACGCTTAGTGGCGCCGGTGGCTTCAGCAACTACCTGCTCGGCCATCGGCTCCACCAGTTCAATGATCGCCATGGGAGCATTGTCGCCCTTACGGTTACCGATTTTGATGATTCTGGTGTAGCCACCTGGACGACCGGCATAACTTGGGCCGATCTCGGTGAACAGTGTGTGCACAACACCCTTGTCCTTGA
>JAFMCP010000141.1 GCA_017857705.1 Candidatus Nanopelagicales bacterium | reverse complement strand
TGCATGCGGCCGAGGAAGACACAATCGGTCCTGACACCAGGTTGGTCGGAATGTTCCGTGCTCAAGGGCTCACCGTCCCCGTGTGGGATATTCCACTCGGTCGTGGTGCTGCGGCAATTGAAGAGCCAGCAGCTCAATTCGGTGAGCGTTTGCAGAAGGCATTGTCCGAGTCCAAGCCATTAACCGACGCTGAGCGACGTGCACGTTCGGGGCTCACTTCACGCCAAGTTACCCTGCGCGACGTTTAAAAAGTCTAGGAAGTTTCGTTCTTTGAATCGCTGTCTTTGAGTTTTTCTTCGTAGATCTCAACGGCTGAGGTGGGCCACATAGTTTCGAATTCATTATTTCGGTTTCCGCTCCACGGTGCGGGAACTACGTCGAGTGTGTAGGCAAGTTGGTAGGCGACATATTCATATCGCGCTCGCGCAATTGAGAACTGTTCCCAGGCGGTGTCCAAGTCGACCTCAACCGGATAACCAGCTTGCTTGAGCATGTTGACTGCTTTTGTGAAGTCATCCTGTGAAAGTGTGGTTCCGCCTTTTTCTCCCTCACCCATGAGTCGGATTGCATCGGCTGAGAAACCTCTGGCCGAGTCCGCCGTCGCCGCCTGTTCAACTGCAACAGTTCCGCGGCTGTAACCTTGAATTTCGGCCAAATCGTGGGGCCGTGGACTTGGTGCCCCCAGGAAGCGCCCAACGATGGGTAATTTTTTGAGAACCTTTTTGCGAACAAATAATGCTGCGTACAGAGTTTCCAGTGTTTGAGTTCCGTGGATGATCACCTGCGCGCATTCGGCACGCGGCAACTTTTTTGTGAGGGCTAGTTGCAAGGCTGCCGCGTCCAAAGTGGCAATACTTGCAATAACCCAATGTCGGTATGGAGAAGCAGATCTAATTTGAACAAGAACCGGGTAAGTGGTGTGAGTCAGGCGGAGTTCGCCGAACCATTGGGTCCAAGAATTCATGCGGTCAGGTATGCCATCAAGTTGGCCATTGAGGGTCAGTCGTGCAAGTAGCTCTGGTCCCCAACTTGGTTGTCCAGCGGCGACGCCGAGCAGCGAGATATTGACTTCCCGCCCAATGTAGGCGCTATAAATAGTGGGGAGAAAACCAATGAGAAGTGCAATCACGATCGGACCGGTTGCTGCGGCCATAAAGATGAGGATTGTTGGACCCACTTCATTGGTATCGGCGAAGCCAAGGGTGAATAAACTTGATCCGGATTCACGGAAGGCGTTCCAGAAATCCACGCCACCAATTCCGTAGAGCCACAGGCCATATGAAATGAAGTACAGAAGCAACCAGGTGAATATCTGAGAGACGATAATCATCGGTCCGGCCCAAGCCAAGACGGCATCCTGCTTCACGTAGCTCTTACGGCGATAAGCAATAAATCGATGTAATCCGATAATTCCGCGGGAAAGTGTGTCGGTGATAATTGAGGTCAATGAGCGTGGAACCACGATCGTTCGGAAAATACTGACCGTAGTAATAATGAAGAGAAAAAGCCCAAAGATCGTTGCTGCTGAGCGTGAGAACAGGTCAAGTAATAGCGATTGGACTTCATTCACAGGCTTATGTTGGCATGAACGGCAAACTTGTGGGCACTTTGGTGCGGTTCCCGCAGTGTGCTGTGAGGCCAGTACGCTTACAAGCGTGAATCTAGACGCCCAAACCGCCACTATTGTGGGGCTCATTGGCGTTGTCGTAGGGGTAATCGGAGTAGCCATCGGGACTATCGCATTGGCCAAACTCTCCCGCTTGCACCGCTCATACTCGCTTTTAGAAGTCGCCGAGGGCCGGGAAACCTACATTGACGTACTCGCCAGGACTCTGGAACAATTCCACCTAATCCAAGACGAAATGCTGGCCCAGGAATACGCAATTAGACAAATCAAATCTGGTTTGCGGGACTCCCTCAATCACATTGCCGTGGTGCGCTACGACGCATTGGACAATCTCAGTGGTCGTTACTCCTTCTCAGCGGCAATCGTCGACGACTACGGTGACGGTCTGATCATCACTACAATTCACGGTCGCGCTGATACCCGCTCCTATCTAAAGGAGATCATGGGCGGTAAGTCCGAGATCGACCTCTCTCCTGAGGAACAGGACGCAATTCGTACCGCACTGGGTCGTAACAGGGCATTTTTGAAACCCGATAAAGCCGAATTAGATGAGAGAAGCGCATGAGCGACTCACCCCGAAAGATCGCCTACCTTGGACCGTCAGGCTCATTTGCGCAAGCTGCCCTTCGTGCATCAAGTGTTTACAACGCGGGTGGAGTAGACGCCGTTCCGGCCAAGTCTGTCTTGCACGCACTAGATGCGGTTCGCAATGGTGAAGTAAGCGCCGCACTCGTTCCCATTGAAAATTCAGTTGAGGGTTCGGTAACAATCACACTCGATGAACTTGCAAGTGGTAAACGTCTTGTGATCACCAACGAAGTTGTTCTTCCCGTGCAATTTTCACTCCTCGTTCGTCCGGGCACAAAGCTGGCAGACATTCGCACGATCGGTACGCACCCTCATGCTCAAGCGCAGGTGCGAAATTGGCTCAATGCGAATGTGCCCGACGCTGACGTGATCCCCGCCATGTCCACCTCTGCAGCAGCAGCCGCACTCGTTGGCGATAACTCGCCATTTGATGCCGCAATCGGTCAGGCACTCAATGCTGAAATTTACGGACTCGAGATTTTGGCCGATGAAATCGGTGACAGTTCTGATGCTCACACGCGTTTCGTCATTGTTGAGCTACCCGGTGAACTTCCTGCCCCAACGGGCGCAGATAAAACAACATTGAGTGTTTTCCAACGCAGTAACCACCCCGGTGGTTTGTTGGAAATTCTGACCGAGTTTTCCGTGCGGGGGATCAACCTGACCCGACTTGAGTCGCGCCCCACCAAGAAAACATTGGGTGACTACTACTTCAGTTTGGATTTTGAAGGTCACGTCAATGATCTGCGCGTTGAAGAGGCACTCATGGGTTTGCACCGGGTATGTCTTGATATTCGCTTCCTCGGCTCTTATCCTCGCCATGACGGGCGGGAACCAGTTTTGCGCCCCGGCGTAACCGATCTAGATTTTGTGACCGCCCAAGCTTGGTTGGATAAATTGAAGGGAACGGAATGAAAATTCTGGTAACCGGCGCTGCTGGTTTTATTGGTAG
>JAFMCP010000140.1 GCA_017857705.1 Candidatus Nanopelagicales bacterium | reverse complement strand
AATGGCCGACGAGGCCGAACGTGGCTACAGCGACGCCCAGCTGCGTCACGTAGGACGAGGCCGGCCCGCAATGGGTGACGGTCCTGCAAAGGCAGTCCAGGCCAGACTGGACCCGAAGCTGCATGCGGCACTTGAGCGACGCGCCAAGGCCGATCAGAAGACATCGAGCGAGATTGTGCGCGAAGCTCTCCAAGAATATCTTTTCGCGTAAGCTGAAAACCATTGCAATCGCTCAATATTCGGACTCCTAAGGTGTGATTGGAAAGGCTTTTCATTTTTGGGTTCTCGGATCGAGCCCGGCGCTTTGGATCAGTGTGCAGCGGATATGTAGCGACTGCACCAGATCCTCTCCTGAAGATCCAATTCGGGTGGCCCCCACCCCGCACTGGACAGAAATTGTTTTGTCGTGCAAAATAGGATTGTATTGGTTGAGTTCACCCAGTCGGCGCGAAAGCACCGGATTGGGCGGGCCCGGGTTCGACAGGTTCTGGCAGATCCGGTGGCAGAGGCGATTCTGCCTGCGGGAGGAGACCGGCAGGAGCGGCTGGTGTTTTTCGGTGATTATGCCTCGGGTCGGGCGCTGGAGGTGATGGCGGTTCGAACGGATCGCGGCCTGCTGGAGATCCATGCGATGGACCTGCGACTGAAATGGCGGCACTTATACGAAGAGGGGAAGAGATGAGTGGCAAGAAAGTGATGAAGCCGGTGACGTGGTCAACGTCAGACGGTCGGGTGATCGACGAGGCCGAAGCGGCCCGCTTGGCGGAAGACTTCGAGTTAGACGACTCTGCTCTTGATAGGGCCGAGGTGACGTTCCCGCGCAAGGCGGGACGCCCTTCGCTGACCGGGGCCATGGGAACTTCGCCGCAGGTGACGTTTCGCCTGTCTGCCACAGTGCGCGAGCGTGCCGAGCGCCTGGCTGCCGACCGAGGAACGACCGTGTCGGCTCTGGCGCGTGAAGCGCTGGAGCAGTTCGTCAAGAAGGTCGGTTGAGGTGGCCGCCCACTTCGGCCTACCTCAATAGCGCATCATGTCGATCGATACCCGCATCGATCTTTAAGCGGGCAACCGACTTTCCGGTGGTACGTTTGATGAGCCTGAGGGAGGTTATTCATGCCACAGCTGGCGACACAGTCAGAGATTGAGTCTTTTTTTGATCGAAATTCGAACTGGTCGAGAAATGAAAATGCACTCACGTCAGAGTTCACGGCACCAAGTTTTCTCGCTGCTATTGAACTTGTTAATGCGGTTGCGGTGATCGCCGAAGAATTGGACCACCACCCAGATATCGATATTCGTTGGAACAAAGTGTCATTCGCGCTGAGCACACACTCCGCTGGCGGGATTACATCCCTTGACTTTGAATTAGCCACAGCGATTGATGTTGCAGCCAACAAGATTATTGGGGGGTTGAACGGTGGGCTCTAAGGCTTATGACCGGTTGTGGGGGACAGCATTGCGAACCACAACGATTCTGCATAAAGCTGTTTATTCAATGAGTGGTGGCAGGCTTGGTCGTCACTTCCCAGGTGGTGCGCAGGTCGTGTGGATCACGACACTGGGCAGAAAAAGTGGCGAGTGGCGCAAAACTCCGTTACTCGCTGTTCCAGACTCGGGCGGTTGGGGGATTGCCGGTTCTAATGCCGGTCAGGAGAAAATACCCGGTTGGGTGTTCAACGTCAGGGCACACGATCAAGGTCGTGTTGAGATAGACGGTGAAGTAAGTGAAGCGGTATTCACGGAGGTACACGGTGAGGATGCGGCGCGCATTTACTCTGCTCTGGGTGATTCGTGGTCCTCGTATCGCATGTATGAGCGCAATATAGAAAGAGATATTCCAGTTTTTCGTGTGACCAAAATCCAACAGAATTAGCGCCAAAATTGGTCCGCTATCAAAGGACTTGAGCGATATCGGCATGATGTGTCGGTGGCCTCCCCCCAACAAGTGAATCTGCTCAGCTGTGAAAACGTCTCAAAGTCCTTTGGGGACCGACCTTTATTGAGTGACGTTTCCTTAGGTGTGAGCAAAGGGGAACGAATCGGTGTTGTGGGTCGCAATGGCGCTGGCAAGAGCACCTTGCTTCGAGTTCTCGCAGGAGCAGAACCACCCAATTCGGGTCGGGTGACCCGCGGTGCGAGTGTTGTCGTGGGTGAACTCGATCAGGTGGGGATCAGTGCGGAAAATGCGACAATTCGCAGCCACGTGCTGGGGGATCGTGACGAACATGAATGGGCAAGCGACGCTGCAGTGCGCGAGATCCTGACGGCGCTACTGGGTGGATTTGGTTCCGAACAACTTGATCGCAGAATTTCTGATCTTTCCGGTGGGGAAAGGCGTCGCGCCTATTTGGCCGAACAATTAATACGGGAAGTCGACGTTCTTTTTCTTGATGAACCAACAAACCACCTCGACGTGGAAATTATTGCCTGGCTTGCTGCGCATCTGAAAAGTCGCCCGAAAATTGCTATCGTCACCGTCACCCATGATCGTTGGTTTCTCGACGAAGTCTGTGACCACATGTGGGAAGTTGTTGGCGGAAAAGTTGAAGAATATGAAGGCGGTTATTCGGCCTTCGTTTTAGCAAAAGCCGAACGCATGCGCCAGGAATCAGCGAGTGAAGCACGCCGACAGAATTTAATGCGCAAGGAACTTGCCTGGTTGCGCCGCGGTCCACCCGCACGAACTACCAAACCACAATTCCGTATTGACGCTGCAAATGAACTGATTGCAGCGGAGCCACCACCACGCAATGCAGTCGAGTTGTTGGAGTTTGCTAGCGCTCGTTTAGGTAAAACTGTCTATGAACTTCATGACGCCAAAATAGGTTTTGAGACGAAAACCCTGATCAATCACATCACGTGGAATATCGCCCCGGGTGCTCGGATCGGAATTTTGGGACCCAACGGTGCTGGCAAAACTTCGGTACTGCGGTCAATCCTCGGTGAAATCCCTCTTCTTGCCGGCAAACGCGTTGAAGGTGTCACGGTTAAACCGGGAGTCTTGAGTCAGCACCTAGCTGATTTGGATCTGACCAAGACTGTTATTGACACGGTCTCTGACGTCGCTAACTACATTGAACTGGGCAAGGGAAAGCAAATGAGCGCCAGCCAAGTGTGTCAGCGTCTTGGATTTGATCATGATGGACAATTCACGCGAGTGGGTGAACTTTCAGGCGGGGAGCGAAGGCGTTTGGA
>JAFMCP010000139.1 GCA_017857705.1 Candidatus Nanopelagicales bacterium | reverse complement strand
GGTGCGGTTACGAACACTGATATCCGCTCTGTTCTTGTCGCACTACTCACCCTGTTCGTCCTGTTGATCGTGAGTGTTTTTTGGCAGTACGTTCGAGGTGTCGCGTTACTCCGAATTCGCGTTAGGGGTACCGCACTCGCCAGCGGTGCGGTGTGGGATCGAATTATGAGATTGCGCACCACGTGGCATGACAAATACTCAATGGGTGAACGCATGACTCAATCTTCAGCTGTGGGAATGACGTCTAATGCTGTTCCCGATGCAATCATTGTCGGGCTCCTTGACACGGTTGCGATCCTTGGTGGGCTTGCGGCCATTGCCACCACCAGCACGCCACTACTGATCGCCGCCATCCTCTTGCTGTCAATTCAATTGCTTGTCAATCTTTGGCTCACCCGAGAAAGTGCCCGCCGGACCCTCGCCCGAGTTACCGCTCAGTCGGCAGCTCAGGGGCGCCTATTGGAAACTCTGCAAGCGGTCAATCGACTTCGGGTATCAGGTGCGGAGTCACGGGCCTTCAAGCGTTGGGCGGTACTACAGGCAAAACTCACTCGCGCTGATCTTTCGGTTCGGCAGATTGCCATGGTGCAAGTGGTGATCATTAGTGCCTGGCCCGTTATCGGACTCATAGTGATCGTGGCTGTCACCGGTGCAACCGGTGCAACATTTGGTGAATTCGTCACAGCGCAAGCAGCCCTGGCCATCGCAACAACGACCCTAGCTGTAACTGCATTCTCTGCAAGTGCCCTGTTCAATGGCCGCGCCATGATTAGCAAGGTTGTACCCGTGCTTACGGCAATTCCCGAAGGTGGCGGTGACGGTGTTGACCCGGGTCGGATCAGTGGCGGCGTAACTTTCAACGACATTGTTTTCCGATACGAAACAGGTTCACGACCGGTCCTTGACGGCGTGAGTTTCAGTATCACTCCCGGTGAACAAGTTGCAATTGTTGGCCCCTCTGGCTGTGGCAAAACCACTCTCATGCGAATACTTTTGGGCCTAGAGGAACCGGAGTCAGGGGTTGTGACCATCGACGGTCAGGACCTGGCCGTGCTCGATCTCCCCTCTTTCCGCAGGCAAGTAGGAAGTGTGCTGCAATCCTCGACACTTCTTCCCGGTCCTATTCGCGACAATGTCGACATGGGCCGCGGCCTGACCAGCACAGAGATCTGGCAGGCACTTGAGTGGGCGTGTGTCGCTGACGAAGTGCGCGCCATGGGCATGGGCCTTGATACACCCGTCGTTGATGGTGGTGGCACCGTGTCCGGTGGTCAACGCCAACGGATCCTTCTTGCTCGGGCGTTAGCGAGCAACCCACGCATGCTGATTCTCGATGAAGCTACTAGTGCTCTGGACAATGTCACTCAAGGAACGATCGTTGACCACCTTGAGAACCTGCGGTTAACCCGCATCTTGATCGCGCACCGACTCACAACAATTCAAGGCGCCGACCGAATCATTGTGATCGCAGGCGGCCGAGTCGCCCAACAGGGAACCTTTGAAGAACTCGTGTCACAACCCGGTCACTTCGCAGACCTCGTTCAACGCCAAGTGGTCTAGGAACCATCATTTAAACCCCCATTCATGGCAGCTCCTGTCGTGCTTCACATGATCTTCACCAAGCAGTAACAGATCTAACTTAGGAATGAACTGGTAATGAGTGAGCCCCGACACATTGTGCGTCGGGGCTCACTTCAAACTACATCAAGTAGTCACTTCAATGAAGCGCGCTTAGCAACTCTTTTTGCCGCTATTAGTACTACTCTCCGGCAGACCACCCGAAACCAGTTCAAGGTATGCATCGGGAATGTCTTCATTGGCAAGTTCCACCCGGACCGTGCCATCCGCTGCCTCACTAGCCACCAATTCCCAGTCACTAGGAATAGTCAACGCGGTCTCTTCAAGAAGTGTGGCCCGCGGATCAGCCAAAAGGCGCGCCTTTAAATCCGAATCACTCGAAGCACGCACACACACACCATCAACAAGATCCATCGGATTATTCACGCCACCCTGCGACATTTCAATGCTCTTTTCTGTTTGAATTTTCGGGTATACCCAAGCGGGATATCTCAGTAAGGAATTAAAATAACGGTAAACTACTGCCGTTCAACACCGTGTTTCCACGGTAGCCCCGCCCAGCCAAGCCATGCACGATCTGGACTATCGATACTGCGAGGAGACTGGGCCACGTGGCTGAACAGCACAGCACCGACAGTGGAATGGATCGAAGCCATCTAACGCTTCCTGCCCGAGGTCGGGCCTTAGACCGTGACTCCATAATCGCCATCCTTAACGCTCGCATGCAACTGATGGCTGACCTCACTTCCCCTGAGCTCTTCGTCCACGTTGCTGAAGGCAGTTCACCCGATCACACTTTGGCGCAATTGACCGGCACCACCGGCTCGGGAATGGGGTGGGAAGGAACCGTTTTTCCCACGAATACCCGGCGTCGTCACGTGTCACTCCCCCGAAGTGCCCAATTGACCCGCGGGCTGAGGGAGGTGCCCCTTGAAGATTTACCTGAGCTTGATCCGCGAGTGCTTGCAGCATTTCAAGATCCGCAAATTGAACCAGCGGATTCGTTTGTGCTCCATGTCGACGACCAGGTGCGCGGTTGCATTCCCGTTATCCGGCTGAGTCCGACCACGGTGACATTCCGAGCTGTGATCCATGACAATGCGTTGTTCTCTGATGACCTCCGCAGAAGGTCGTTCCTTCGCTTGGCAGCATGGTCAACAGCCAGCGACATTCACCTTGGAGAAGGCTCAACGATCATTACCTGGATGCCCGATGACGGCGATCCAATCAACGAGTACAAGCTTCAGGTTGGGGCACCTGACTGGCTTACCCATTGGGTCACATACCGGGTGCTCCCTCACCACCTCAGAGCCTAGGGTTTCTCACTAACCCCACTACCGTGTTTTCACGGTAGTGGGGTTAGTGCACAACCTGCAGGGTTGCGCCATGGACATCACATATCCGGTCACACCCACAATCCGGCGGCGACTAACTTTAACGGCGCTCCTTGCCGCAATAACCGCAATGACACTGGTCTTCTCAGGACTGACAGCAGCGCACGCGGTGGCGGCTTCATCGCAAAACCAGCACAGTGACAGGCAGGTGGCAACAGCGCTCGTGAACAAGATGTGGACCCTTGCCCAGAACAATGATGAATCCGGTCTACAGACTTTCATCAATAAAGCTTTTCAGGCACAGGATGCCGATCAACCTCGGTGGAACAA
>JAFMCP010000138.1 GCA_017857705.1 Candidatus Nanopelagicales bacterium | reverse complement strand
TACCGGAGGTAGTGCCGCCAAGCACGGTCAATGCTTTGGGTGAAATCTGGAGTTCCAGCACCTATGCAATTAATCTAGGGTGGAAAGTAATCTATACAGAGTTTGGCCAACTTGTAGTACTTGATCGGGCACTTCTAATTCTGCTCGTTATCGCCGCAATAGGAGTCTGGAGAAATAGAAGATGGGCTCCCGGTTACATGTTCGTCTCCGTGTTGTCTACAACGTTGGCAATTGGCGCTCTTAACAGCACATTAGGGATAAATTTTAGATTTCAGATGAGCACGATCCCATTCGCTGTGTTGCTGGCGGGTTTGGCTATTACTTCAAGTAAACCACTAGAGAAAGGTCAGCAAATTTCTCCGCAAGAAACCCGACCTAGCGAAGTGGGATAATTAACAGGTGACCAAAATTCGAGTGTTAAGAATCATCGCTCGTATGAATGTGGGTGGTCCAGCCGTGCAAATAAGTGGACTTATGCGGGGGCTGGATCCAAATTTATTTGAGCAACGGCTCATTACCGGCTTCTGCGGAGACGAAGAGGCAGATTACCTCGAGACACAGGCACCAGATGTATTAGCCACTCGAATAGTCGGTTTGGGACGAGCATTAAGCATGCGAGATGATTCGAAAGCTATCCCCGAGATTATTCGGCAAATCCGCGAGTTTAAGCCACACATTATTCACACGCATACCGCCAAGGCCGGAGTACTTGGACGTGTTGCGGCCAAGACGTCACTGACGCAATCGAAATTGGTTCATACTTTTCACGGACACCTTCTGCACGGTTATTTTTCACCCAGAAAAACGCAACTAGTCCGTGGGGTTGAAAGTTTTCTGGCGAAAGGAACCGACAAACTCGTCGCTGTTGGCCCCCAAGTCCGAGATGACCTACTCGGAGCAAAAGTCGGGCGTTCTAGCCAGTACGTGATCATCCCACCCGGGCTCACCTTAGGAACTATTCCCAAAAAATTTGAAGCTCGAAAGATCTTAGGGTTACCGACAGATGTCACGGTCGTGTCGTTTATCGGTCGACTTACAGGAATCAAGAGAGTGGATCGATTTGCTGACGCAGTCGCGTTGGTATCCCAGTCACTACCAGGAGTTAAGTTTCTAGTTGCCGGGGCCGGGGATCAAGAAGCAGGACTTGCCGAACGTATCCGGCGACAAGACCTACCTATTACTTTGTTGGGATGGCGCTCCGACATTGAGGTTATTCTTGGGGCCAGTGATTTACTCGTACTGACCAGCGACAATGAAGGTACACCTTTAAGCTTGATTCAGGCCGCGCTTGCCGGACTACCCGTTGTCGCCACAAACGTGGGTTCCGTTAAAGATGTAGTCCTAGATGGAACCACCGGACTTCTTTGCCAAAAAGATCCTGCTGAAATTGCCAACGCGATAATCACACTGGTCAACGATCCTGCTTTATCGACCCGCGTGGGTGCTGCAGCAAAGGAATTTGCCGAAGGTCATTTCGGCGTATCCAGATTAGTCGCTGATCACCAAAAACTTTATCAGGATTTGATCAAAGGACCGGTGTGAAGAGTGCTCAGGTTTAATCGATCCACTCTCTACCCCAAAGTTCAATAACAACCAATGGCCAAATCAAGTGGTCGCGATCCAAACCTGAATCGTGTGCTTTTAGGAGATTATTAATGGCGTCTTGGCGAAACCACCCACGATTTTTTGCAACAGTGTCCGTCAGAGTGTCACGAACCATTTTTTTCAGGGGTCCCCTCAGCCAACTTGCTCGGGGGACACCAAATCCCATTTTTGGGCGATCAACCAATTCTGTAGGAACTAACTGTCGAGCGATCTCCCTGAGGACATACTTTGTCTGTCCCTTATGTATTCGCAAATTCCCAGGAATTCGTGAAGCGACATCTAACACTTCTCGATCAAGCAACGGCGAACGAGCTTCAAGTGAATGCGCCATTGACGCAACATCCACTTTCGCAAGAAGGTCTCCGGGCAGATAGCGGTGAATGTCCATCTCGCTCATGGTTGCCACGGGATCCGAGCACCGATTGGCTACCTTCTGCCACAAATTCAAGTAGTCAGTTTCAGGGGCTCCGAGGTTTCCGATTTCGGCTGCTGCATCACGACTCCATAGACTTTCCCGATCAGCTAAGGAAGTCAGCGACATCGCATCGCAATAGCGCGTGCCTAAATTTTTCGCATAATGAAATTCGCGGCTTAGCCGTGCAATCCGGCGCGACCCATATTTGCTCGCCATTTTCTCCATTGGCGCCGCGAGCGGACCTAGCGATCCCAGAACAACATTCGCCCGTTGCAATAGCGGAATTGCCCGATAGCGCTCGTAACCTGAAAAAGCTTCATCCCCACCGTCCCCCGTCAGGGCCACCACAACATGTTTACGAGCAAACTCGCTCACTAAGAGAGTTGGAAGGGCGCTTGAGTCGGCGAAGGGTTCATCAAATGACCGCGCAAATGCGGCCACCAGCTCCCCCGGATCTGGACTGACAATCAATTCATGGTGATCAGTGCCCAAGTATTCTGCGACTGCCCTCGCATATCCGGATTCGTCGAATGACTTATCTTCAAATCCGATACTGAAGGTGGCGACCGGCCCCGAGTGATGCCTTGCCATCAGTGCCGTCACGATTGTTGAATCAATCCCCCCGCTTAGAAATGCCCCGATCGGGCGTTCGGAGACCAAACGGATGCGAACAGCTTGGTCTATCGCCGCGAGACTTCGCTCAATTGCTTCTGACTCAGACCAGGGCGCCGGTGAACTGAAATCGGGTTGCCAGTATTCATCAAAGGTCAAATGACCGCCACGCCATTCGACGAGTGATCCCGGTGCTAATCGGGTTACGCCCGAATAGGCGGAATGTGGTGCATCCGCATGGCCAAAGGTCAAGACTCGATTCAGTGCGCTCAGGTCGGCTGTAGGTCTGATCCCCATGGGTCGAAAAAGTGCGCGAGCTTCAGATGCAAATGAGATTCCCCCGTCAGACTCCTGTCGGTATACCAGCGGCTTTTTTCCCACTCGATCGCGCGCTAATAGCAATGTTCGGGATCTCGCATCCCAGATGGCAATAGAAAACATGCCACGAAGCTGAGTCAAAAAACTTTTTCCCTGTTGCTCGTAGAGATGGGCAATCACTTCTGAATCAGATCGACTCTTGAATCGATGCCCCTGGGACTCCAAACGAGTTCTGAGTTCCACGAAGTTGTAAATCTCTCCATTGAAAACAACCACAATGTCACCGGATTCATC
>JAFMCP010000033.1 GCA_017857705.1 Candidatus Nanopelagicales bacterium | reverse complement strand
TTGCTCTTCATTGACAATATTTTCCGCTTCACTCAGGCTGGCTCAGAGGTCTCGACTCTGCTTGGACGTATGCCATCGGCCGTGGGTTACCAGCCGACACTCGCTGACGAAATGGGTGTTTTGCAGGAGCGCATCACCTCAACACGTGGACACTCGATCACGTCATTGCAGGCGATCTACGTTCCCGCTGACGACTTAACTGACCCAGCCCCAGCAACGACTTTCGCTCACTTGGATGCAACCACAGTGTTGAGTCGTCCAATTTCGGAAAAAGGTATTTACCCTGCAGTAGATCCGCTTGACTCCAACTCGCGAATTCTGGACCCACGCTACGTAGGAGACGAGCACTACGCCGTAGCCGCTCGGGTCAAGGAAATCTTGCAGCGTTACAAGGATCTCCAAGACATCATCGCGATTCTCGGTATTGACGAACTCTCAGAGGAAGACCGAGTGCTCGTTGGTCGTGCGCGACGAATTGAACGTTTCCTCTCCCAAAACATGTTCGTGGCTGAAGCCTTCACCGGTCAGCCTGGATCATTTGTTCCTGTTGAAGAAACAATCACGTCATTCCGCGCACTCGCTGATGGTGAATTCGACCATGTTCCTGAGCAGGCGTTCTTCATGTGCGGTGGAATTGAAGACGTTGAAAAGAATGCGGCTGCACTAGCCAAGGAGAGATAACAATGTCGGGTCCACTTGAGGTGGCGGTAGTTTCGGCTGAGCGCTCAATTTGGAGTGGCTCAGCGAAGAGTGTTGTAGCAAAGACACCCGAAGGTGACGTAGGTATCTTGCGTGGCCATGAGCCAATGTTGGCATTGTTGGTAGAGGCTCCTTTGCGAATTGAGTTAGAAGATGGCAGCAAGATATTGGTCGCCGTACATGGCGGGTTTTTCTCTGTTGACAGCGATAAAGTCAATGTGATTGCAGAGTCAGCTGAACTTGCCCAAGATATTGATATCGACCGCGCAAAGGCAGCCCTAACCCGTGCTCAAGCCCTTGCCGAAGCACCTGACCTGTCAGCGGTGCGCAGAGCCGAGGCTCGTATTCAGGTCGCCAGCGCTTAAATGCGACTATCTGGCGCTAGTGCCGCCGGGTTTCCACAAGACATCTCCGACACTGTCCTGATTTGCAACTCGGGACAGAATGAAGAGCAAATCGCTGAGCCGATTGAGATAGGTAGCGGTGAGTGGATTCATACCACCGTGATAAGCATCCAACGCCGCCCAAGTTGATCTTTCGGCTCGACGGGCAACTGTTCGGGCTACGTGCATCTGAGCTGCTGCAGGTGTGCCACCGGGCAACACGAATGAGCGAAGGGGTTCTAGGTTCCCGTTGAATTTGTCACAATATGCTTCTAGTCGCTCGATGTAGGCCGGGGTGACCCGTAGCGCGCCACTTTCGTCGTCTGCTACCGGAGTACATAGATCTGCACCCACATCGAAGAGATCATTTTGGATGGATAAGAGGACTGCGGCAATATCTTGACGAACTTCACAGGTGGCTAGAACCACCCCAATGGTGCAGTTCGCCTCGTCAACATCTGCATAGGCTTTCAGCCGCGGATCATTTTTGCCGGTCCTACTCATGTCTCCGAGAGAAGTCGTTCCGTCGTCACCGGTTCTGGTATAAATCTTCGTTAAATTGACCACAAGGTGACTCTATCGGGACCTTTCGCATTTGGCTCGCCTACGATTGCATCGTGTCGATATTTCGGATTCAGGGTGGAGAGCCTCTTCGCGGGGAAGTTGTTGTTCCTGGCGCCAAGAACTCTGTTCTGAAACTGATGGCGGCGACTCTGCTAGCCCCGGGATTGTCAACGCTCACCAACGTCCCCGACATTGAAGATGTCAGCATCATGTCCGAACTTCTTCGCAGGCTTGGGTGTGAAGTGAACCACCTCGATGAAACGATTTCTATCAATGTCCCGCTCAGGCCCGATCACCGCGCTGATTACGACCTTGTTCGCAAGATGCGAGCTTCGATCTGTGTTCTTGGCCCACTGATTGCCCGTTGTGGCGCCGCGGATGTCGCTGTTCCGGGTGGGGACAATATTGGTTCCCGGGGCTTGGACATGCACGTGGAGGCTCTGCGGAAAATGGGTGTCAATGTCAACAACGAGCATGGATACCTGTTAGCCGAATGTCAAGGGCTCACCGGCGCACATATCTCCCTGGATTTCCCTAGCGTTGGCGCAACCGAAACGATCCTGATGGCAGCCGTTACAGCCCGCGGCGAGTCCGTAATTGAAAATGCTGCCCGAGAGCCGGAAATAGTAGATATTTGTGAAATGCTCGTGGGGATGGGGGCAGATATTTCCGGTATCGGTACTTCGACCATCACAATTACTGGAGTCGGTGATCTCACACCAATTACGCACCGAGTGGTTTCAGATCGAATAGTTGCAGGCACATGGGCAGTGGCGGTTGCAATGACTCAGGGTGAACTCACAATTCATGGAGTTCCCGCTGAACACATGGCGCTCCCATTGGAGAAACTCCAGTCTGCTGGAGCGCATATTGATCGTGATGGCCAGACGGTACACATTCGCATGGACGTGCGACCTCAATGTGTTGACGTTGTTACTCTGCCATTCCCGGGTTTCCCAACGGACCTGCAACCGCAATTTATCGCGTTAAACGCAATCGGCCAAGGCGCCTCCCTCGTCACGGAAAATCTCTTTGAAGCTCGCTTCAGATTTGTCCAAGAGCTCGCGCGATTGGGTGCCGATGTACGAACTGATGGACATCATGCATTGATTCGTGGAAAAGAGAAACTATCGGGAGCACCGGTAGAGGCAACGGATATTAGGGCAGGGGCTGGGTTGGTTTTAGCTGGACTGGTGGCCCGAGGGGAGACAACTGTTTACGGTGTCAATCATATTGACCGTGGGTATGCACAATTCGTCGAAACTTTGCGAGGGCTTGGAGCCAATATCTGCCGAGTTAACGAATAGTGAAGTTACTTTCGAAGTATGGCAATTGCTTTTTCCTCATCGATAGGCCAAACCATTACTTTCGGTCCATCGGTTGTTTGGGCAAGGTTGGCTTTAATCCCAACGTGTTCCAAAGTTCTTCGAATTATCTCCCCTTCTGCATAGTTAGCGGGGCTGGCAACACACACTAATAAGCCATACGAGTCCGAAGGACCGGCCTTTGCAGGGACCGCAACCACCGAACTACCTCTGGAGTAGGCCCACCGGAGCACCAATACCATCATGCCAATTCCCAACAGGGCCACGATCGGGCCGAAAATGTAGGAATAACTATTTCCAAAAGGCATGTTCCTATTGTGACAAGAATTACAGGTTGCGCAACAGATTGGTCCTCTAAGCCATGTGGATTACCGGCCAGTTGGTTACGATGTGCCAATGACCGATAAACCATGGATTATGCGTACCTACGCGGGACATTCCAGTGCAAAAGAGTCAAATGAACTTTTCCGCACCAACCTAGAAAAGGGTCAGACTGGTTTGTCGATCGCATTCGACCTCCCCACCCAGACTGGTTACGACCCCGAGGACTTGATGTCTCGTGGCGAGGTTGGCAAAGTTGGTGTTTCCATTGCCAGCCTCAACGACATGAGGACCCTTTTTGAGGGTCTCCCGCTGGCACAGATGAACACTTCGATGACAATAAATGCAACAGCAGTGTGGCTCTATTCCTTGTACATTGCTTTGGCTGATGAACAAGGAGCACCCCGAGAGTCGCTCTCAGGTACCACCCAGAATGACATCATTAAGGAGTACCTATCCAGAGGTACTTACGCATTCCCGCCAGCGCCATCACTTGAGCTCGCCACTGATTTGGTTGCATTCTCGGTAGTGAACACACCAAAATGGAATCCCATAAATATTTGCAGTTATCACTTGCAGGAGGCGGGAGCCACGGCTGTGCAAGAGGTCGCCTTTGCCCTTGCGGCTGCGATCAGTGTCTTGGACTCGGTGAAAGCAAAAATTGACAGCCAAAATATTGATGTCGATTTTGATCATGTCGTAGGTCGTATTTCATTTTTTGTAAATGGGAGTATCCGGTTTATCGAAGAGGTCTGCAAACTCAAGGCTTTTGGTCGACTTTGGAGTGACATAGTTGTTGAGCGCTATGGCGTAAAGAGTGAGACTGCCCGGCGTTTTCGATACGGGGTGCAGGTCAACTCATTGGGCCTCACAGAGGAGCAACCTGAAAACAACGTGCAGCGCATCGTTCTTGAGATGTTGGGCGTTACCTTGGCAAAAGACTCGCGTGCACGTGCTATTCAACTTCCTGCCTGGAATGAAGCCCTTGGCTTGCCAAGGCCTTGGGATCAACAGTGGTCCCTGCGCATGCAGCAGGTGCTCGCATTGGAGACGGACCTTCTTGAATACGGTGACATCTTCGAGGGTTCGACAGTAATTGAAGCGAAAGTCACCGAACTAACACTTCAGATTCGAACTGAACTCGACCGGATTTCTGAGATGGGAGGTGCGATAGCTGCCCTTGAATCCGGATATCTCAAAAGTGCACTGGTCGCCTCACATGCCCAACGTCGTGCTCGTATTGAATCTGGCGATTTGCCAGTCGTCGGTGTGAATTCCTTTCAGAATACTGAAATCAGTCCTTTGACCCAAAATCTGAACATCATGCTGGTCGATCCTGAAGTTGAATCACGACGAGTGGAAGAAGTTCTTGCATTTAAATCAGGACGTGACCAAGTTGCCGTGGCTAATGCCCTTGCGGAGATCTCTGCCGCATCCGAACGGGGTTGGGGTTTAGTCGAAGCGAGCATCAGCGCGGCAAAGGTGGGAGTGACTACTGGTGAGTGGTCAAGTGTCCTGCGTGAACAATTAGGGGAATACCGATCCCCGACTGGGGTTGTAGACTCGATCGGAAATCGAACACCAGAGATTGACCTTGTTCGAATGCGTGCTGATGAGTTAGCGTCTCGGCTCGGACACCGTCCCAAAATCTTGATTGGTAAACCTGGACTTGATGGTCACTCAAATGGTGCTGAGCAGATTGCCGTCCGCGCCCGTGATTGTGGTTTTGAAGTAATTTATCAAGGTATTCGACTCAAACCTGAAGAGATTGTGGCGGCCGCAATCGCGGAAGACGTCGATGTCATTGGTTTATCGATTCTTTCGGGTTCGCATCGCACCTTGGTGGCTGAGATTCTCAATTTGTTGGCACAGGAAAAGGCAACCGATATTCCGGTAATCGTCGGTGGCATTATCCCGCCCGCTGATGCAACTTGGCTGGCATCTATTGGGGTAGCAGCAACTTTCACTCCAAAGGATTATGACGCCACGCAGATCATGGACTCGATCGTCGACATTATGAGCACGTAAGTGAGTGAGCACGTGAGCAAATGAGGATTCTTGTGTCAGATTGCACGGCTGTGTATCAAGGACGGCTCTCGGCTGAACTTCCACGCGCAACGCGTGTGCTCATGTTTAAAGCCGATGGTTCTGTCTTAATTCATTCAGATGGTGGTTCCTACAAACCTTTGAACTGGATGAGTCCTCCCTGCACTGTGTCTGAATCAACCAACGGTGAACTCACCGAAGTTAAGGTTGTAAATAAGGCAGGGGAGGTGCTGACCATCACGATCCACGAAGTCCATGCAGATTATGAACATAAACTTGGCTTTGATCCAGGTCTTATCAAAGACGGCGTTGAATCCCACCTGCAAAAACTATTGGCTGATAATCTCGGGGCTTTGGCACAGGGATTGACCTTGGTTCGCAGGGAATACCCGACGGCGATTGGACCGGTCGATATTTTATGCAAGGCGGCCGGCGGGGGATCGGTGGCTGTTGAGATAAAGCGCCGAGGCGAAATTGATGGGGTAGAGCAACTGACCCGCTATTTGGAACTTCTTAATCGGGACCCATTGCTGGCACCAGTAACCGGGATTTACGCTGCCCAGGAGATCAAACCGCAGGCAAAAACATTGGCACACGATCGAGGCATTACCTGTGTCAGCGTTGATTATGAGGCATTAAAAGGACTTGATGACCCAAGCCTTCGACTGTTTTAGGGGAAAACAATGAAATGGAGTGCGTTATGGAACTAAAAAATATTGGTGTTGTGGGACTGGGAACAATGGGTTCTGGGATTGCAGAAGTAATTGCTCGATCCGGATATTCGGTCATAGGTGTTGATCTAGGTGAAAAAGAAATCGGCTATGCCCATTCGAGGATTCGAGGATCGATAGATCGGGGCGTCTTGGGCTCAAAGATCACTGAATCTGATGGTCTAGCAATACTGTCTCGAATTCAATTGACGACAAAGCTCGAGGATCTTGCTTCATGTGAACTGGTAATTGAGGCAATCACCGAGGATCTGAGCGCCAAGTCTGAGCTTTTCATGACCTTGGACTCAATTCTTGGCCCTGATGCCATCATGGCAACGAATACTTCGGCATTATCGGTGACCGAAATCTCCGTGGTTACCGGTCGACCCAGTCGCGTAATTGGTATGCATTTTTTCAATCCTGCAATGGTTCAGAAATTTGTTGAAATAGTGTCAACGGTGACGACCGATCAAGAAGTGATTGACATATGTCTGGGATTTACTCGAGACTTGGAAATGGAACCAGTTTTAGTGAATGACCGTGCCGGTTTTATTGCAAATTCATTGCTGTTTGGCTATCTGAATCAAGCAGTCACAATGTATGAACAAAAATACGCATCTCGTGAAGACATTGACAGCGCGATGAGATTCGGCTGTGGTCTTCCGATGGGGCCACTGGCGCTCCTTGATTTGATTGGTTTAGACACTGCCCTTCAAATCCTTGACACTATGTATCGCGAGAGTCGAAATAGGCTGCATGCACCAAGCGCCCTACTTAAACAGTTTGTTGCAGCCGGCAGGCTCGGGCGCAAATCCGGTCAAGGTTTCTATTCTTATGCCGAATCGAATGTGCCACTGGTGGTTAAGGATTCACTAACACCAGCATTGGCGGAATCGGATTCTGGATCGGGCATTACTAAGGCTGCAGTCGTGGGCTCGGGCACCATGGCGACGGGGATCGTGTCGGTTCTTGCTGTTGGTGGAGTCAGCGTCATAGCCCTGACGAGGAGTGAACAGAGGTCAAGCCAGTTGCGGGAATCCCTGGATGCGTCTTGGTCAAAACTTGTCGCGAAAGGAAAAATCACTGAAGAGAAAAAAAGTGAATATCTGGCTCGGGTAAAAACATGTGAAGACCCAGAAGCGCTTGTTGGTCAGGTTAATTTAGTGATCGAGGCCATTGCAGAGGAGCTTCAACCTAAATGTGAAATTTTCTCCCAACTTGATCAGCTATTGTCCGAAGAGGTAATTTTTGCAACAACAACATCGAGTTTGTCGGTCATTGAAATTGCAGCCAGCACCAACAGAATGGAGCGGTTCTTAGGGATCCACTTCTTCAACCCCGCGCCGGTCATGTCGCTCGTGGAAATTGTCAGCACGGTAGCAACGAATCCTGACGTTGTGCTCCGCTGTACTAATTTAATGCGTGAACTTGGGAAGAAGCCCGTGCAGTGCTCGGATCGTGCCGGTTTTATTGTGAACGCTTTGCTGTTTCCCTACCTCAACAACGCTATAGCAATGGCATCGAGCAACTACGCATCAATCGAAGACATCGATGCAGCTATGAAGCTCGGGTGTGGCTACCCCATGGGTCCATTCGAGTTGCTTGATGTGGTCGGTCTTGATGTTTCGTTAGCAATTATCAACACGCTATACCGCGAGTTTCGCGAGCCAGGATTCGCCCCAGAAGCTCAATTAGAGCACTTGGTAACAGCAGGTTTTGTCGGGCGTAAAGTTGGACGTGGTTTTCGTAAGTACTAAGGTGAAGGATTTCCATACTGATTGAGTGCCAACAATTGGGAGAGTGAATCAAGTGGGTCGCAAGAATCGAAGGGCGGGCAGTGAGCCCAAACCACTTTTCGGTCACTCAATGGAAACAGAATCTCACCCCGATGGAGAGTGGTATGTTCGGAAATTAACAGGATCGTCTGCGACTAAAACGTATAGATGTCCAGGTTGTGATCAGGAGATTCGACCTGCGACACCCCACGTAGTTGCTTGGTCGGCTGACATTCCCGAGGGTGCCGAGGATCGACGTCACTGGCACACGCCGTGTTGGAACAACCGTGGTAATCGTGGTCCGCGAGGTCGAATGTGAGTCGAATCTCTGCAAATTCGGTCTTACCTGCAACCCGTGAAGTTATTGCGCTACATACATCTGACTCACTTGAGCTCGTCGGTGAACTGGCAAGTCCTGCGAACCCGGTGGCAACCGTGATTTGTGTTCACCCGCTGCCAACTCACGGTGGCATGATGGACAGCCATATTTTGCGAAAAATGTCATGGCGACTGCCGGCATTGGCGAACATTGCCGTATTGCGGTTTAACACACGAGGCGCAGAGAGTGCTATCGGGAAAAGCGAGGGGAGTTTTGATCAATCAAATGGAGAGGGACGCGATCTTGCTGCGGCCATTGAATTTGCTCACAAGCGAGATTTGCCCAATATCTGGATTTTAGGCTGGTCCTTTGGAACTGATGTGATTCTGCGCAATCTGGACCCTGTGGGAATTAATGGCGTCATTTTACTTTCTCCGCCATTGCGGTTCACGAGCGCTCAGGAGTTACTCCGTTGGAATGACACAGGTATCTCAGTGCACGCGCTCATCCCTGAACTCGACGACTATCTCGTGCCCGAAAAGGCCGCCGGAAGATTCGCGCAAGCCAGCGATGTAATCATTGAGCCTGTCGAAGGCGCAAAACACCTATGGGTTGGGGAGAAGTTCGTGTATACGGTTTTGAATCGTATAACGGAATTGGTTTCGCCAAACTATGCTCCGTTGCCGCACGACTGGCCCGATTCGCAAGGCCCAATGGAGCATTGGAACGACCTCAAATAGGGCTATTTTTCTATAAACCAGTTGATTTTGTCTAAAACTTGGTCTCGTTGAGCTTGATCGGTGACTCCAAGACCAGGCTCTGGGGCTAAGGCCAGAACGCCAACTTTACCTTGGTGCAGATTCCGGTGAACCTCGAATGCCGCGTCACCTGTTCGTTCAAGGGGGAAGACTTTTGACAAGGTCGGGTGAATTACGCCCTTTTCAATAAGTCGATTGGCTTCGAAAGCCTCCCGGTAATTCGCAAAGTGGGTTCCAATGATTTTTTTCAGGTTCATCCATAAATACCTGTTGTCGTATTCATGCATGAAACCCGTGCTTGAGGCGCACGTCACGATAGTGCCGCCCCGGCGAGCTACGTAGACACTTGCCCCAAATGTTTCGCGGCCGGGGTGTTCAAAGACGATGTCGGGGTCTTCGCCTCCGGTGAGTTCTCGAATCTTTTTCCCAAGGCGCTGCCATTCCTTTGGGTCTTGGGTCTGTGTATCCTTCCAGAATTTATAGTTCTCGACGCTTCGGTCAATGATCAACGTGGCTCCCATGGAGCGCACTATGTCTGCTTTTTCTGGGCTTGAAACAACACAGACCGGAATCGCGCCTCCATTGATGGCGTACTGGGTGGCATAGGAACCTAGCCCACCCGAGGCTCCCCAAATGAGAACTACATCGCCCTGCTTCATGTCCGCACCGTTTTTGGAAACTAACTGCCGGTATGCGGTTGAATTAACTAGGCCGGGGACGGCAGCTTCTTCCCAGGTGAGGTGCTCGGGCTTTGCCATTAATTGATTTGATTTGACGATCGCAAGTTCGGCAAGGCCACCAAAATTGGTTTCGTATCCCCAAATTCGTTGCTCGGGATCAAGCATCGAGTCATTGTGCCCGGCAGGGGACTCCAGTTCCACGCTGAGGCAGTGGGCGACTACACGGTCGCCGGGCGCAAATGCGTTGACACCGGGTCCCACTCGTAAAACTACGCCGGAAGCGTCTGATCCGATGATGTGATAAGGAAGATCATGACGGGCACCATCGGGATGAGACTTTGCATAGCGTTTCAAAAAGCCAAATGTCGAGACGGGTTCAAAGATCGAAGTCCATACTGTGTTGAAATTGATGCTTGACGCCATCACTGCTATGAGTGCCTCGCCAGGTGCTAGCTCGGGGATTGGGACATTCTCGATACTGATGCTTTGTCGTGGGTCTTTGTCCTTTGACTCCACTCCGGCAAACATCTCTTGGTCTTCGATGCGGACAATTGCTGCACGGTAGGTGAGAGGAAGCTCTAAACCTTCAAATGTTGCGCGATCCGCTTCTGATTCAATTGCCTCGAGGATATGTTGCATTGGCGTATTAAATCAACAAAATTAACTATAAGCGCTTGCTTCTAGGATAAATAAGCCAATGGTGAGGGTGAGACCCGTCACACTCACGAAAAACAACTTGCGGGCCTTTCTTAACAGTGAGATCAATATGAGTGCTCCGAAAGCCCCAATCAACAGGGAAACGGCCGGTGAACTCAGAAAGTCAGTCTCAGGCATACTGGACGAACTCGATCAAAACACCACCACAATCCGCTGGGTGAGCGAAATTGACCAGGCTGCCTGCCGTGCCAATTCGAGGTGCGTCATAGAGCATCCGAATCCCACTAGCGCGAACATGGGAGGCTACTAATTCGACGTCACTGACTCGAAGCGCGAGCTGCTGAATGCCGGGGCCTTTGTTGGCGAGGAACTTCCCAATCGTGGTGTCGGGGCTAAGTGGAGCAAGCAGTTGGATTTGCGCTCCCTGGTCAGGAAAGGCAATCATCGATTCACTAACTCCCTGACTCTCATTCACCTCAGTGTGATGTTCGCGAAGGCCAAGGATTCCTTCGAAGAGGTTCCGCCCGGTATCAAGGTCTGGGACCGCAATCCCGATGTGATCAATTCCCAGTATCAAGTTAGTCAAATCGGTTTCAATTTCATTAGGCATACCGCTAATGTACATAGGCAAAGGGCAGCAGACCAAAGAGCCCACGAGTGTTTAAGTCAAGGAGTCAGCATGACGCAACCCAGAATTACGAGCGGCGATTTTGAACCCAGCGTTATCATTGAGGGCGCGCGCACTCCCGTGGGAAGGCTTTTGGGAGTGCTCAAGTCTTTATCGAGCTCGCAATTGGGTGGTGCTGCAATCGCAGGAGCGCTTGATAGGTCCGGAGTGCCAGCTTCTGAAGTTGATTACGTGATCATGGGCCAAGTTTTGCAGGCTGGTGCGGGACAAAATGCAGCTCGACAGGCCGCAGTACTTGGTGGCATAAGTATGAATGTTCCAGCATTGACCATCAACAAGATGTGCCTTTCAGGGCTTGACGCGATAGCGCTTGCGGACCAATTGATCCGTGCCGGTGAGGCTCAATGCGTAGTCGCCGGTGGTATGGAGTCAATGACTCAGGCACCACATCTGCTTATTGGCTCGCGTGAGGGAGTCAAATTCGGCGAATGGTCGATGGCGGACTCAATGTCGGTTGACGGACTCACCTGTTCGTTCGATCAGGAGGCCATGGGAGCTGGAACTGAACGGTACAACCAACGTTATGACCTGACTCGCGAAGAACAAGACGAGGTCGCTGCCAGATCGCATCAACGTGCTGCGGCTGCGCGAGAACTCTTTGCGAGTGAAATCGTCCCCATCAACATTCCTGTTCGTAAAGGGAATCCGATCACTGTCTCGATGGACGAAGGAATCCGAGAAGAAACAACCGCAGAAAGCCTTGCTGGGCTTCGTCCCGCATTCAGTAAAGAGGGCACCGTGACAGCCGGAAATGCCTCTCAAATCTCAGATGGTGCTGCAGCTGTTGTTGTGATGAGTAAAAGCAAAGCAGTCGAGCTTGGACTCGCCTGGTTGGCTGAAATAGGAGCGCATGGAAATGTGGCAGGCCCCGACACCAGCCTGCATGAACAGCCAGCGCGAGCGATTCTGGCCGCCGCGCAACGAGCAGGCCTTAGCCTGACTGAGATCGATCTCTTTGAAATAAATGAGGCATTTGCGGCGGTGTCAATAATTTCCTCGCGGATCCTGACCGCCGAAGGCGCGAAAGCTGATATCGACCACGTGAATGTCAACGGTGGTGCGATTGCTCTTGGACACCCGGTAGGTGCATCCGGCGCGCGGTTGGTTCTCCACTTAGCCCATGAATTGCGCCGACGTGGAGGCGGTATCGGTGCTGCCGGATTGTGCGGTGGCGGTGGGCAAGGTGACGCACTACTCATTCGTGTCCCCTGACCTGGGGCCAAGCCAAGCCAATAACCTTGTGACATGAAATCAGGCGAAGTAACCGGGGACAAGATTCGAGAGTTGGCTCAGCAGATAACACTTGTTGAGAATTCTGGAACGGGTTCCACCGAATTACTTTCGTCGATGCCAACGCCGAGTGCACACATAGTGGGCATTACCGGCCCGCCAGGGGTAGGCAAGTCCACTTCCACGTCAGCGTTGATCACTCATTTGCGGGGTGAAGGCAAGAGCGTTGCAGTTCTGGCAGTTGACCCTTCATCAACATTCAGCAAGGGCGCTCTCCTTGGCGATCGAATTCGAATGCAGGATCATGCCTTGGATGCTGGGGTTTTTATCCGTTCTCTGGCATCTCGAGGCCACCTCGGTGGGCTAACAGGAACCATTTACAGCGTGTTGAAAGTGATTTCCGCTGCAGGTTTTGACCTAATAATTATCGAGACGGTCGGAGTTGGTCAATCCGAAATTGAAATTGCAAAAATGGCTGACACCTCAATTGTCATTGCTGCACCGGGTGCCGGCGACGGTATTCAAGCTGCCAAAGCAGGAATTCTGGAAATCGCAGATATTTTTACGGTGAACAAGTCGGATCGTCCCGGTGCTGATGCAACTGTGCGCGAACTTAAGGGGATGCTCTCGTTGGTCTCGGTGGCGGAGAGCGCCTCCGGTTGGGAGACGCCGGTGATTCCCACGATTGCCACAGATGGATCGGGATTCGTCGAGTTGGGCGAAGCGATCTCCCAACATTATGCTTACCTTCTCGACCAAGGTTTGCTTGAACATAAGCGAATAGGACGGATTCGCGAGTCGCTTTTGGCCAGAACAATCAACGATTTGGCCCTTAGGGCTCAAGAAATCGAATTGCAACAAGAGGTGGCGGTTCATTGCGCCGCTGGAGAATTGACCGAAGACCAAGCCTGTGATCTAATCCGCAATGCGATAAAGGCCGAGGGGTAAGCCACAATATGAGTATGAGTACCCCTTCATTTGCCGGAGCAGTTGACCTTTCTTCATTAGGTGCGAAAAAAGCGCCGGCACGCGCTGGAGATTCACCCGTCATTGATGTCACGACCGAGGGATTTGAGTCACTTATTCTCAAGGCCTCAGAGACAATCCCAGTCATTATTGACGTGTGGGCTACTTGGTGCGCCCCATGTAAACAGCTCTCACCGATCCTTGAGGATCTTGCAATTGAGTACGCCGGCCGACTGCTCGTTACCAAGGTGGACGCGGACGCGGAACCATCTATTTCTCAAGCCCTTCAAGTGCAGTCAATTCCGTCGGTATTTGCTGTCATTAAGGGGCAATTGATCCCCCTCTTCCAAGGGGCGTATCCGAAAGATCAGGTTAAACAAATATTTGAAAAACTACTAGAACTGGCGGCAGAGCAAGGGCTCAGCCCGGTGGCTGCCGTTGAAGGTGAACAGCAGGTCGATACCAATGTTGAAGTTAATGCGGATCCACGTTTTGATCAAGCCGTTGACGCGGTGAATGCAGGGGACTGGGATTCGGCGAAAAAGGCGTATCAAGGAATTCTTGACAGCGAACCGGGTGACCTTGATGCCCAAGGTGGCTTGATCATGGCTGGAATTTTTGAGCGCACCGATGGTGTGGAGCCACCCCAAGGTGATTCATTTGATGAGTTACTCATCACTGCCGATCTGGCTGCGGCGTCGGGTGAGTGGGAGAGTGCTTTGGCTGCGGGGATCAAAGCCGTTCAACTATCCAGCGGTGCCGAACGTGAACTTGCGCGCACTCGTCTCGTTGAATATTTTGCCCTCGCAGGTGATGACCCCAGTGTTCCCGGTGCCCGAATCGCATTGGCTAATGCACTTTTCTAATAAGAAAATTCGAAGAAAACAGCGCCAAGGGGCGGAACCGTTATCCGAGCAAGTGCCGGCTTGCCTGACCACTCGGTAGGTATCGCCTCGATCTTGCCGAGGTTCCCCACCCCACTTCCGCCGTAGTGCGAAGAATCGGTGTTGAGCACTTCCTTCCAGGTCCCAGCCTTGGGTAGGGCAAGAGGGAAGTCATGATGAACTTCTGGTGAGAAATTTGCAATAAAGGCCGTGCATTCGCCGTGGTCGGACCAGCGAATCCAACTAAAAATATTGGATTCAGTGTTTCCGCTATCGATCCACTCGAATCCGCGAGGATCGCTGTCACGCTCCCACAGCGCACGACTACCCGTATAGAGATTGTTCAGATCGGAGACGGTTCGCAAAATTCCTTGGTGCTCCTCAAACTTTAGGAGATGCCAATCCAATCCCTGTTCACTTGACCATTCGCTCGATTGGGCAAATTCAGATCCCATAAATAGCAACTTTTTTCCTGGGTGGGCCCACATGAAAGCCAAATATGTTCGCAGATTCGCGAGTGCTTGCCAACGGTCACCGGGCATTCGAGCAATGAGTGAACCTTTTCCGTGGACAACCTCGTCATGGGAGAAAGGTAAAATGAAGTTCTCGTTGAAGGAATACATCAAACTGAAAGTCATTTCGTCATGGTGATATTTCCGATAAACACTCTCGTGCTGGACATATCCGAGTGAGTCATGCATCCACCCCATATTCCATTTGAATCCAAATCCCAAGCCACCTAGGTCCGTTGACCGGGTGACGCCGGGCCAAGACGTGGATTCCTCAGCGATTGTGATTACGCCGGGGACTCGTCGATAAACGGTTGCATTCATCTCTTGGAGAAATGCCACCGCATCAAGATTTTCATTGCCCCCATGTTGATTGGGGAGCCATTGACCGACTTCGCGCGAGTAATCGAGATAGAGCATCGAAGTGACAGCGTCAACCCTGAGTCCATCAATGTGAAATTCTTCAAGCCAATACACGGCGTTTGCAATAAGGAAATTTCGCACTTCATTACGTCCATAATCAAAAATGAGTGTTCCCCAGTCGGGGTGTTGGCCCAACCGGGGGTCTTCATGTTCGTAGAGGTGGGTGCCATCGAAATTCGCTAGTGCCCATTCATCCTTAGGGAAGTGAGCGGGAACCCAGTCAAGAATCACACCAATTCCATTTTGGTGTAAAGCATCAATCAGGTACCGAAACTCGTCGGGTGTTCCAAAACGCGAAGTGGGGGCGTAGTAGGAAGTGACCTGATAACCCCAGGAAGGTCCATACGGGTGCTCGGCTACGGGCATGAGCTCAACGTGCGTGAACCCAGCAGCACACACGTGGTCAACTAGTTCACGGGCAAGGTTGAGATAATCCAAGCCTAATCTCCATGAACCCAAATGCACTTCATAAGTGGTCATGGGTTGTACGTGCGGATTAAGGCTTGCGCGTCCTTCTAGCCAATCGGTATCACCCCAAACATATTGGGATTGAGTAACTATTGATGCGGTTTCGGGTGGGATCTGCGTTGCAAATGCCATGGGATCGGCCTTGGTGTGCCAATTTCCATGGTTATCTAGAATATTGAATTTATAAACTGAACCTATGTCGACGCCAGGAATGAAAATCTCCCAGACTCCTGAAGAACCTAGAGTTCGCATGGGGTGGGCGGATCCGTCCCAATAGTTGAAATCACCGACCACTCGAACACCGCGGGCATTTGGCGCCCACACGGAAAAGGCAGTACCCGTAACATCGATATCGCCTAGCTGCAGGGATCGTTGGTGAGCTCCGAGCACCTGCCATAACTGTTCATGGCGTCCCTCACTTATCAAATGCAGGTCGGTATCTCCCAGGGTCGGTAGGAAAGCAAATGGATCAAAACTGTGAAAACTTCCTGTTTCGTATTTGGCTTCAAAAGAATAGGAGCCTATGTGACGTTCACGAGTAGGGATTGAGATGAACCAGACTCCAGATGTCTCCTGAATCATCGGAAATGTGGATTCACCAATGTGAAGGTCTACCGAGAGAGCATCTGGTTTGATGGTTCGAAAGTTTGATTGACCATCACTGACATGTCTACCGAGCAGCGCGTGCGGATCAAAGTGTGAGCCGTTAAGGAGCCTGTCCAATTCCTGGTGAGGGATATTCATTGCTTTTTAACTTTTGCAGGTGTTGATTGCGACTCAGTGAAGACTATGAGTGGCTCGATCGGTGAAATAATTTTTGCGATATGTGCGACTTCATGAGCCGGATCCAATTTGACGAAAGTGTTTTCGTTCCAACGCCAAGTAGTTCCACTGATTTGATCCGTGACAGCAAAGTCTTGACCCCAAGGCAGACCTAGTTCATGCATGTTCCAGTGGACGATCGTTGAATGCTCGTTTTCAGGATCCGTGTTGCAAACGCATAAGATTATGTCGGTCCCATTCACTCCGCCGCGTTTTGAGAAAGCGATGATTTCGGGGGATTCGCTGTGGTGAAAACGAAGTGACCGCAAATCCTGCAGTGCTGGATTATCGCGTCGAATCTGGTTGAGCAACGTCAGATAGGGGATTAAGTTTGGATCTGTATCTGGCGCAAAATCCGCGTCGCGTGGGCGTAATTGGAATTTCTCGCTGTCGAGATACTCCTCACTTCCGGGGTGTATAGCTAGGTGTTCGTAAAGTTCGAAACCTTTATATATTCCATAGGTGGGGGACAAGGTAGCCGCCAGTGTGGCCCTGACTGCAAATGCTGCCGGAATGCCGGACTGCAGGTAATCGCTCAAAATGTCAGGGGTGTTCGTGAAAAGATTCGGTCGCATATACGCCGACTTGGGCCCCGCAAGTTCAGTGAGATATTCCTCGAGTTCCCACTTGGAATTTTTCCAGGTGAAATAGGTGTACGACTGCTGGAACCCAACCTGTGCGAGTGCCCGCATCATAGGTTCGCCGGTAAATGCCTCCGCAAGAAATATCACGTCAGGGTGTTCGGTATTAATGGCGCTGATGAGTCTGTGCCAGAACCAAACGGGTTTCGTGTGTGGATTGTCAACCCGAAAAATGAGCACACCTGCCTTGATCCAGAACAGAACAATTCGCTCAATCTCGCGGTAAAGGCCGTCTGGGTCGTTATCAAAATTGAGCGGATAGATGTCCTGATATTTCTTTGGTGGATTTTCCGCGTAGGCAATGCTCCCGTCAGCACGGTGTGTAAACCACTCCGGATGACTAGAAACCCACGGATGATCGGGGGCGCATTGCAGTGCTAGATCCAAAGCTATTTCTAGATTCAATTTGTTCGCGGCACCGACGAAGTGGACAAAGTCATCAAGTGTTCCCAGGTCTGGGTTGACGCTGTCATGTCCGCCAAGGGCCGATCCAATTGCCCAGGGCGAGCCGGGGTCATTTGGTCCCGGCTCCAGAGTGTTGTTGGGCCCCTTACGGTTTTCCACCCCGATTGGATGAATGGGTGGAAGGTAAACAACGTCAAAACCCATTTCGGCAATGCGAGGAAGGATTAGTTCCGATCTGGAAAATGTTCCCGATTTCATGGGTTCAAGGGTTGCGCCCTCACTGCGTGGAAAGAATTCGTACCACGATCCAACAAGGGATCTGCGGCGCTCAACAA
>JAFMCP010000137.1 GCA_017857705.1 Candidatus Nanopelagicales bacterium | reverse complement strand
AGCCTAGGCGGGTGGAGCAGGCTGAGTTGTATTCGCGCGGGTTCAACCCACCCGAGACACATCGACTGTGGCGGGATCAAATACTGCCTCGATTGGTTATCCCCTTGTTTTGGGTCTATTGGGTAGCCCTGTTACCCGCCCGAGTGCTGGGGGCGGGTGCTCGCCGCCGTAACCGCGGCCAAGAGCCCCAAGTAGGGATCGAGTCAGGAATCATTGGTTGGACCCACGTGTACTTCGAAGAGCTTCTTGGCTCGGCCCAGGACTTTTTCGGTTCGGGTCACGTCTACAGGCAAGTTATTGACCGTGACCAGCCCTACTACCCGCAGTTTGCCGCTAATCAACGGAAGAGTAACGCAAACACCGTGGTGCTCGACGTGCGAACCCCTGGTCAGAACTGGCCACGTTCACTCGCTGAGGGATTCCGGGTGGCCTGGAACCTAAATCGCCGTGGGATCACTCCCATTGTCGTGTTGACCGATGCTTTTCGTCGTCGGCAGCGATTTCAGGCCGCGGTTCTCACCGTATTCCATGGGTGCGTAGTTACTTTCGCTCACACGGATATTGCGGGCACAATTTTTCCGCATTCCCGAATACGTGGACCCCTGTTCATGCCGATTTCTCGAAAACGTTTAACCGAATTGGAATTGGCAAAAGCTCGTTTTACGGCCAGCCGCAGTTTGGCTGCACCATTGGTTATTCAATTTATCGGCTCTATGTATTCACCCCGAGATGAATTCCTTCAGGTAGTTCAAGAAAAACTTACTGAAAAAGGAATCACGCTCACGATCAATTCGGATAAAGCGGGAACATCCAATGATGATTACTGGCGGGTCTTAGTGGAGTCAGACATTATCTTTACCACCACGCTCCAAGGACCCACCCGTAGATTTATGGATTGGATTTGGGTTCGCCAAGCAGTGTTCCGCTACGCCGAGACGATGGCTGCCGGCACCGCATTAGTCGCGCAGTGCGTTGACGGTGGCTTTCCGTATTTCACCAAAGACTCTGACTACCTCGAGTTTGAAGGTGTTGACCAGGCAGTCGCAGGAATCACGGCACTTGTATCTGATCCTGATTTACGTAGTCGAATCGCCGAGAGTGGTCATGCCACCATGGCGGCCTATGTTGAAGAAAGTATTTTTTGGAAAGATGTAATGAGGTGCTGTCAACCGGATTGAACTAGTCGGCGCAAACCGGGTATGTTCAAAGCGAGCGCGCCTAACCAGACACGGAGTTTACGCAATGGTGTGCGTCGAATAAACAGGTCACGCCTCAATTTAAATCCGAATGCTCGAAGCAACTGTGGTAAGGAAACGTAGGCAGCCAGAGTGTCTTTGAGTGAATTCTCAGCATCCATCACGCCATATCCCCGTGAATAATTTGAATTCACCACTACCGCCAAGAACCCACGTGCTGCATCTTCCTTGCGAATTCCACGAACCTGATACTCCAAATGTTGGTGTGCATTGTGGAAGGTTTTCACAAGTGGCTCGCGAGGAAAAATCTCGATTGTGCCTGTGTGAAGCAGCCAAGTGTTGTACCAGGTTGGTTCGTAGGGAGAAATGGCGAGAGCGTCCTTGTAATCCCAGCCTCGTGGCTCTAAAAAATCGGTAACGAACGACTTGAGTACCTTGGCTGAGAAAACTGCGTGACCGTGCACGGTGAATAGCCACGGACCGGTGTACCCGATGGCCTCACGAATCTTCTCAAGGGATTTCATGCGATTCACCCAGGTAGATTGGTAGTAGTCGGGTTCGACAACTAGCTCGCGGTCTTCTGTGAGAAAAGTGAAGGGAATTCCCGGTTGAGCCATGAAATCAGTGCGGTTAAAGTCTCGAATAAATTCCGCGTCCGAATCCACGCAAAAATAGTTGTCACACACATCAAGTTCCCAAAAAGCTAGTTTGATTATTTCCTGATTGATGTATCCGGGGTGAAAGCCAGCTGTTTTTTGATGCACTAGATGCTTTGCGAACAAATTTTCACTCAGAATGTGAATGGTTTCTCCGGCAAAAATGTTGAATTGCTCGAGGTCAATTTCAGGAACGACAATGTAGACGGGGAGTGAGTCCACATTGTGGGTATTGATTGACCGAATTAGGCGCTCAATATATTCGAAGTCACCTTGGTAGCTCTTGATCAGGAGAGCTATCTCAGTCATTGTTTTCCCTCCGGGCAATCAAGCCATTCCAGGCAAAATGAATACGGTTTTTTGTGCGTCCATCTGGTTCGATTCCGTCAAATTCAGCAACGATCTCCCAGCCTGTGAGTTGCGTATGCAACCAGTCTTCTGCGAAAACCCAGGCCGGGTAAGTGCCTGCGTAAATGTGCTGTGGAACGATCTGTAAGCAGGGGACATTAGAAGTCGCGCTACTGATTGGAGTTCGGTCGAGAATCACTGTGTCGGCGGGGGTTGCGAGTAACTCACGCAGAGTCTGCTCAGGATTCGGCAGATACTGTAGAACACTGGAGAGAAGTATCACGTTGGGAGTTTCCGACTTCAAGTAATCGGTGACGCTGGGGAAAAAATTAATAGAGCTTTGATCCAAATCTTTTCCGGCAGCAACGAATTCAGGCTGTTCTACTACACCCCACGAAACCTTAATTCCTGTGAGAAATTCGCGGTGCTGCCAATACAGCGATCCAAGTGAGCCACCAAAATCCAGCACCTTGAGTTCACCGTCAAGGGCAGCCACTTCAAGCAATCCTGCCAATACCGGCCAACGGTATTGGGGTGCCGCGAAGGCAACACCGTCTCGCTCAAAGGCGGCTTCGGCTCGCAATACCGCCTGAGTACTTGTTTTAACCCTGCTGAGAATCTCACCGGCGTCATATCCAGAACTCTGAGCTTGCGCTGCTTCCCAGGTACCGCCGGAATCATCAAATTGAGTGAGGTACTTGCTCCGCTGGGCTGCCCAGTCGCTTACACCGGTTGGCACCACCCAGGATCGCCAGCTCACACCCACCACCTATTCATTTTGATGCGCATCAGGGTTCCAAGGGTGGGAACCGATTAAGCAAAATCTGGAGGGATTCAAGACCAACCACCTGACGGTCGTCGTCCAACAGGATCAGGGCCCGCTTTTGAATTTCCGGACTCAGGGCACTGAACTGTGGGTGGACTTCGTTCCACATGGTGCGATTCTGCAGCCACTCGTCCAGTTCCCATTTCACTATTGGGGCTGCGAGGGTCTCCACACCGGCAACTCCGGCCAGGAGTCTGGTGCAGGTGTAAATAAGTTGTCCTTGCGGCAACCCGGTCGGAGCGCTCGCCCCCCGTGGAAGGAACACGCAACCAATGGGATTGCTGGCAAGTGCTTGATCACCGGTGTCTCGCACTTCGGCTGGGTACCAGTAGGGCGAACCAGTAACTCC
>JAFMCP010000136.1 GCA_017857705.1 Candidatus Nanopelagicales bacterium | reverse complement strand
CGGGTGAACCCAGGCAGTGTGGCGACCGTGGTGACCGATCCAGAGGCCATGTCCACGCGGGAGAGCGCGCCTTTTCCGGATTCCAGGAACCAGATCTCGCCAGCGTGCCAGCGTGGGGAGTGGGGCATTGCCAGACCCGCTGTAATTATCGCGTTGTCATCGATGTCCACGATCACACCGGCGACACCCTTCTTGTCTCGCCAGCCGTGAGCAGTGTCCGTCTGGGCTAGTGCGGTCACATAACGCGGCCTGCCATCGCGCATGGCCAATCCATTCAAGTGGCAACGATCCTCACCGGCGAGTTCGCTAATCCATTCTGGTCGCCATCGTGGCTCGAACGAGTAGTTCACATCCAATGTGCAGAGACAGGAGAACCGGGTGTTGACCACCCACAGCTCCTCACCCGCGAATGCCATCTCGTGAATGGCGATATCGCCCGTATTGATCGTGGAGCGGGTGGTGAAAACCGCATCATTGACACCTGCAGGTTGCAGGTGTTGTGCCAGAGATGGTGTGTTGGAGTAGTTGATCACCGTCGTGTCCGTGCCCAGCGCCAAGCGGCTGCCAGCCTGGGCGATTCCCATGGGTCTGCGGTACGACGCGAACTCGGTGTTGAGTTTCCTGTCGGCGTCCGCCCGCAACAGAATTGCGTGCCCGGACTTATACGTTGTGACCAACACCGAAGACAACGTTTGCGCGAGCAGTTCCGGGAAAGACGCGGTGTGGGCACTGGAGAACACGGTCCCCGAACTGGGCACGGTAGTGCGCGTGGCTTCAGGTGCGATGTCCTCGACGAGTGACTCAGGTGAGTTTTGCGGTGCAGGTGCGTGGGCATCACGAAATTCTGTAAAGCGTGCCATGATTTCGGCGTTCTTCTCCAGTGCAGGCACGATCTCCCCGGCCTGTCGGTGCCAACCTTGCGCAGTCGGTTTCGTGATCGTCCCGGCAGATAACGCCAGTTCGGTAGATGGCGATGTGCGCTCGTCGCCGAGCCATTCGCCCACGCGGTCAAGTTCTGAGTCAGTGTCGGCCAGCATCCGCTCGTAACTGGTGACCATCCACCGATCAGGGTCGATTCCTGCGAGGCCGTCCAAGATGGCGGTGACGTACCCCGACCACTGGCCCGCACACACTTGCGCCAGCGGTGCGCCGATCAACTCCTGCCACCCCGGCGTCAACCCGAACGACCACGCATCACCCCACCAGCCCGGCAGGTCCGGTTCGCTGACGAATCGGCCGCTGGACCACGCGACCATCGCGCTCGCAACGGTGGGACCTGGATCGCGCAACATCATCAGGAAGCGGGCCTGCGGTTGAGTTTCCGCAATATGTGACAGCTGCAGGCCCAGTCGCGGGCTGAAGTGCGCACCATCGCCGAGGGTCTCCGTCCCCTCGTCCATCTCTTCGCGCGGGGGAACACTCACGGGCATGCCCCATTGGGTTGCCAGGGCAGCGGCCAACATTCCGCCGCCACTGCGCGGCGGGGCGATGACCACGATGGGTCCGCTCATCAGGCTGAATCCCTACAGGTTCCGTCAGCCACGGTTCAAGGCCCGCCGCTGAGTAGGGTTCAACTCCGCCAGTTGCGCGTTGGTGAGCCGGGCAACCTGTCGAGGCTTCAACTTCTTCAACTGCCGCGCCGACAGCGCACCAAAGGACTCTGGCTGCATCTGCCGCAACGAGGTGATTGTCAACCTCCTCAGCGCCGCGGGCCGAATCGCAACAGCCTGCTCAGGGCTCAGTTCCGCGATCACGCCAGCACCCAGCGCCGACAGCACTTTCGGCTTCAATTGCGCGAGGAACACTGGCGCCACAAAGTTGATCATCTCCGGACTGATCGCTGCGACCTGCGCAGGTGACATCGCACGCATTGATGCCAAGCGCAGTGCGGACAACTGCCCACCCGACATTCCCGCCACCGCCTCGGGGGTCAACGCTGCCATCCGTGCCGGACGGATCGCTCGCACCAACGCAATGGGCAGCACAGCAACCTGTGCTGCGGTCAAAGCCTCGAATACATTCGGGCTGAGGTCCTTGAACTGTGCGTAAGGAATCGAAGCGACCTGCGCGGGAGTCAGTGATTCGATCTGGCTGGGAACCACTTTGCTGGCATCTGCGAAGGTCACCGGGGCAGGTGCAACGGTGGGAGTGGACGCCGGAGTTGTGGTCGTGTTGATTTCGGATTCCGTTGTGCCAGCGGATCCACCGCTTGACCCGCCCGAGTCCCCACCGCCGCTGGGCACCTCATCGAGATATGTCAGTGACACTGTGGTGACGGACCCAGGAGCTATAGACACTGTCGAGCGAGACGAGACGCTGGTGGAGGTAATTGAGGTCAAGGGGGAGTAGTTGGCGTCAAAGGCGATCCGCAGATCCTTGACGGCACCGCTACCTAGATTGCCGGAGAACCGTGAGTTCGTGATAGTCCCGTATCCGCTCCCAATATAGACGGCTGGAAGATCAATACTGGCGTCACCGTTACCGGTCACTACTACGTCATCCCAATCCATGTTGGGGCCAGAACTTCCGGCTACGCCGATAGCAGACGCCACAGGGAAGGCGCCGCTGCCGCTGGTCTTGTTTCCAGTGAAGTCCACGTTGCGCATCTTGAGATCCCCGTAGGAGTACAACGCAGCCCCGGTCAGTGCGGAGGAGGCTCCCGAAGAGGCTACATTTCCGGTGAACTGGCTGTCCTTGATATACAGAAAAGTTCCGGAATCGTACACGTACAGTGTGCCGCCTACCCCGGGTGTGTTGTTGGTGAAACTGGAGTCGGAGATAGTCAACGTAGACAGAGAGGTCGCCCCCGAGATGCCGACGGTTGCGTCGTAGTTCGATCCACCACCATTACCGGTGAAGGTGCTGCCGCTGATTGTGAGGCTGGTGAGACCGCGGGCACCTAGTACTTCGATGGCGCCGTACTGGTTGTCACTGAAGTCCGAGTCGCTAATGCTCACGGTCCCAGAGGCGGCGCTCTGGAAAAACAATGCCGATGAACCGTATCCACCGATATTCGTCAGGTCGCAGTTGTTCAGAGACAGCGTGCCCGTATCGAGGATGTAAAGGTATCCGCCCATGTTGCTCAGAGTGGTTCGGGTACATGTGAAGTCACCGTCGCCGTTTTGTTTGAGCGTGTTTGTTCCTCCTGTGATGGTGGAGTCTTGGATGATGATGTTGGCATTGGAGTCTGTGCAGGTGACGGGACCATTAAGACCGGTCTGCACCCGAAGTGCATAGGAATTTGAATCGGAAATTGTCGAGTTGGTAACGGTCAGCGTGTCTCCTGCCTCACCGCAGAGTGCCAGGGCGTAGTCGAAGTTGTCAAGCTCTAAGTACTTAACGGTGACAGATGCGCCAGCTCCATCGAGATCGACG
>JAFMCP010000032.1 GCA_017857705.1 Candidatus Nanopelagicales bacterium | reverse complement strand
CAGTCTGCATTTCAACCGAAAGGGTGTAGTCCCCTTTGGCTGGGTCTTTAGCTGCCTGAGCGGGTGCTGCGACAAATGCAGTGAGTGTAAATGCTGTTGTGATTACTGCTATGAGGCATTTCTTGAGTTTGTTCATAAGACCATCAAATCACACTTCACATATTGAGCGTGCGAGCATCGCATCCCGTGTTTCCTGAGTTTGGGCCTGCACATGAAGAAACAGTGCCTCACGGACTCTTCTCTCAGCAGAGTTTCCACGCACCATGGCACTACCCGAGGTAGCCGTTACAACCGCAACCGTGCAAGTGAGGACAAACGCCAAAATCTCCACACGTAAAGCTACTAGGTCGCCACGGCTTGAATCTGGGTTGTCAATCCCTCGGTAGGAGCGGGCTCGCAAGTCCTCAAATTTTCTTGCTAACTCGTTGGCGAGTTCTTCACTCTTCGCCTGCTTTCGGTTGATTAACACCCGATTTAATTCTTCAATAGCAGCACGAGCTACACCCAAGGCTGCTGAATTCGGTAAGACTGTCTTGAGCGCGTCAGCTTCAAGCCATTCATGGGCATCTATGACACCAAATACGAATTCTCCACTGATAAATGTGTGATCAAATTCAATCGGGCGACTATGCGTACCCGACATTGCGAGAAGATCCAAGGGTGCAGCAACGACAGCGTTCTCGAAAATATTTTCAAAGTCTGCAACCGGCAGGTAGCACACCACGAACTTCGATTTGTCTTCAGTAGCGGCTATCAACATGAGGACATCAGCAATATCCCAACTGGTCACCCAGTCAAGTTTTCCCGTCAGTTCCCAGCCTCCATCGACTTGATGCGCAACGGGATTGGCCGGTCCACCTCGGCGAACATGAGCGAAGGCAATGGCCGCGAGCAAATCACCTCTTTCTAAACCCTTCAACCACCGGTCACTTAACTCTTGAGCAGCAGGTTGATTACCACCAGAACGCATTGTTCGCAGCGGTGTTTGGTGCTGGGTCCAACAGAACCACGTACTTGCATCAGCACCGGCTAGCCGTTCGGTAAGCTCGCGGTGCTTTTGTGGATCCTGAACCAATCCGTGCGCACCAACAGCGGCAAGCGAATCAATGTGAGAGCGTGGAACTCCCAAACGGTCGGTCGTTTCAGCGGTCTGTGCAATACGAGTAAGAACCGCCTCGAGTTTCGCTTCGAGTGGTACCCACGACTGAATTAGTTGCTCATTCACTCACTCACCTAATCATGCTCCGGCTTTTTTGACCATCCTGAGCATGATCGTGAGCATCACCAAGGGCGTCACCCTAAGGTTATGACGTGCAAGAAAACTTCTTAGTTCCAAAAATGCGCCCACATGCGGTCTCTATCTTTGCCGAGATGTCAAAGCTTGCAATTGAGACTAATTCGATCAACTTGGGGCAAGGATTCCCTGACACGGATGGGCCGCAGGAACTCAAAGATGAAGCCACCGCGTGTATCAACAGTGGGCGTGGAAATCAGTACCCACCACCCAATGGTTTTCCGGAATTGCGCTCAGCAATTTCCGCTCACCAGAAGCGTTTCTACAATCTTGATCTTGATCCGGAAACTGATGTCGTTGTAACAACAGGTGCCAGTGAGGCAATTGCAGCAAGTCTCCTGGCACTGGTTGAAACAGGCGATGAAGTGATCTTTTTTGATCCAGCATTTGACATTTACCGTGCAGTAATCGACCTCAGTGGCGCCACACCTGTTGGGGTTCCATTGTCCAAGCCGGAAATGCGACCGGATATCCAAGCATTGGCTGAGGCAATCACTCCTGCCACGAAACTACTGCTTCTCAACTCACCACACAACCCAAGTGGCACGGTGTTCAACCTCGAGGAACTCAGCGCGATTGCTGAGTTGGCGATTGCACATGACCTCATTGTGATCTCCGATGAAGCGTACGAGCATTTGTGGTTTGATTCAAATATTCATATCCCCATATCAACCTTGCCGGGCATGTTTCAGCGAACCATCACGGTTGGTTCGGGAGGGAAATCATTCTCATTCACCGGCTGGAAAGTTGGCTGGGCAAGCGGTCCCCGTCCACTAATTGCAGCGGTTAAATCGGTTCGACAACATTTAAGTTATGTCTCTGGTGGACCATTCCAACTGGCGATTGCCAAGGGGCTTGGTTTGCCCGATCAGTACTTCACGCAATTTCGACGAGACCTCGGCGTTAAGCGTGATCAGCTCAGCGCAGGCTTGGCCCAAATCGGAATGAGAGTAATTCCGACCGAAGGAACCTACTTCGTAACAACTGATATTTCACCACTCGGTTACACCGACGGTCTTGATTTCGCTCGAATGTTGGCAAAAAAGCACAGGGTTGTTGCAATCCCCCACCAAGTCTTTACCGAATCAGGTCAGGACTTTAAAGAGTATGTGCGGTGGGCTTTCTGCAAAAAGCATGAAGTTCTCGCAGAAGCCCTCGAGCGAATGAGAACTCTCTCGTGACCTTCACGGTTGTCGTTTAATTAGGAGCGGATCACCAGCGACTCGCCGTCCTGCGCAACGGTGATTGAACATGTATCACCATCGGACAAATCACCACTCAATAACGCCATGGCCAATTTGTCACCAACGGCGGTTTGAACGAGCCGGCGCAATGGCCGTGCACCGTAGACCGGGTCAAAGCCCCGATCAACCAACCACTCGATCGCCACCTGCTCCAACTCCAAGGTAATTCTGCGGTCAGAAAGGCGCTTTTGCAGTTGATCGATTTGAATCTTGGTGATCCTGGCCAGCTCTTCTTTATCCAGTGGGTCAAATGTAACCATCGCATCAAGCCGATTGAGAAACTCCGGACGAAATTTTTGTCGAACAAGCTCCATAACGGAAGCCTTGCGCTCAGCGAAAGGCACATCCTGATCGATCAAAAATTGTGATCCAAGGTTCGAGGTCAAAATAAGAATCACGTTACGGAAGTCCACTGTTCTTCCTTGTCCGTCGGTCAAACGTCCGTCGTCGAGAACCTGCAGCAAAATGTCAAACACCTCAGGGTGCGCTTTCTCAACTTCGTCCAAGAGCACGACCGAGTAAGGGCGTCTGCGTACCGCTTCGGTGAGTTGGCCTCCCTGTTCGTAGCCGACGTACCCTGGAGGAGCGCCCACTAGTCGCGCCACCGAATGCTTTTCCGAGTATTCACTCATGTCAATTCGGATCATCGCTCGTTCATCATCAAAGAGGAACTCTCCAAGTGCCTTGGCTAACTCAGTTTTACCTACACCGGTCGGTCCAAGAAACATAAACGAACCGGTTGGTCGATTAGGGTCGGAGATTCCTGCCCTTGCGCGACGAACTGCATCACTGACTTCACGTACAGCGTCTGGCTGACCGATCACCCGTTCACCCAGGTGGTCCTCCATTCGGAGCAGCTTCTCAGTCTCACCCTCAAGTAATCTGCCGGCCGGAATTCCAGTCCACGCTGCAACCACTTCAGCTATGTCATCGGCGGTCACTTCCTCTTTCACCATTGTGGATTCACGTTCATTAGTTTCAGTGGTTACCTTTGCGAGCTCCTCTTCAAATGTGGGGAGTTCCGAATACAGAATTCGGGAGGCCTGCTCAAAATTTCCTTCTCGTTGCGCCTTGTCGGCGACTGCTCGCAGATCATCGATTAAAACCTTTATTTCACCGATACGGTCAAGACCTTGCTTCTCAGCGTCCCAGCGAGTGCGAAGTCCACGAAGTTCTTCATCTTTGTCCGCGATTTCCGCACGAATTTTTGCTAACCGTTCCTTTGACGCATCGTCTTTTTCCTTAGCAACGGCAAGTTCTTCCATGCGCAGTCGATCGACTTGGCGTTGTAGAACATCAATTTCCACTGGCGATGAGTCAATCTCCATGCGTAATCGACTGGCTGACTCATCCATTAGGTCAATGGCTTTATCGGGCAAAAAGCGACTAGTAATGTAGCGATCCGACATGGTTGCGGCCGCAACAAGTGCGGCGTCAGAAATGACAACTTTGTGGTGAGCTTCGTATTTTTCTTTGATACCTCGCAGAATCGCAATAGTGTCTTCAACGCTGGGTTGGTCGACAAAGACTTGTTGGAAGCGACGCTCAAGGGCAGGATCTTTTTCGATGTACTCGCGGTACTCGTCCAGCGTCGTCGCACCAATCATTCGCAATTCACCACGGGCGAGCATCGGCTTCAACATGTTTCCTGCATCCATAGCCGAATCGCCACTACTGCCAGCACCCACAACCGTGTGAAGTTCATCAATAAAGGTAATGATTTGGCCGTCACTACCCTTGATTTCCTCGAGGACCGCCTTCAAGCGTTCTTCGAATTCACCGCGAAATTTTGCCCCCGCAACCATGGCGCTCATGTCAAGGGAAATCAATTTCTTTCCTAAAAGGGATGTTGGTACGTCTCCTTCAACGATTCGTCGCGCGAGACCTTCGACTACCGCTGTCTTTCCTACACCCGGTTCACCGATGAGTACGGGGTTGTTTTTAGTTCGGCGTGAAAGTACCTGAATCGTTCGACGCACTTCTTCATCTCGGCCAATAACAGGATCGATTTTGCCTTCACGCGCAAGTGCGGTTAGGTCTACGCCATATTTTTCAAGGGCTTGGAAGGTGCCTTCAGGATCTTGAGTATTCACGCGTGCGCTCCCTTTTGTTTCTTGTAAAGCTTGAAGTAATGATGCTCCGGTGGCTCCCACCTCCGCAAGTGATTTTGAGGCTTCGGTTGAGTCGCGCTGGGCGAGCGCAATGAGCAAATGCTCAGTGCTTACGTATTCGTCGCCACGTTCTTTTGCTAACGCGTCTGCGTCATTGAGTACCGCGAAGGTTGCTTGGCTTAGTTGCGGTGCGGCTACCGTTGACCCCGAGGCGGAGGGAAGTGACTGCATTCGTGCGCGGACACTGGCTGTGAATGTCGGGACGTCAACGCCTAAGTGCTCAAGGAGAGCGGTTGCAATTCCTGGACCCTGCTGGAGTAGTGAGTCGAGTAGGTGAATGGGTTCAACCGCTGGGTTTCCTTGAGCAGCGGCTATGCGAACAGATGCTCCAATGGCATCCTGGCTTTTTGTTGTAAACGCGATGTCCATGTTAACCCCGATTCATCCGTTGTGGACTCCACACCACCAATGCACGTGATGTGCGTTCGCGGTGGAACTCACCCAGTCGTTCACGAAGCACCATCACTTGTTCCTCTAGTTCAAGTACCCGCTTGATTCCTTCGATGCTGAGACCTTCATTTGATAATTGTGAAACATAGCGCAGTCGTTGTACGTCACGCGCGCTGTAAAGACGATTTCTTCCTGCGACTCGGTGCGCCGACACGAGTCCGACACGGTCGTACTGCCGCAGGGTCTGGGGGTGCAGTCCCGCAAGTTGAGCCGCAATCGAGATTGCGTAAACCGGGGTCTCTGAGGCAACAATGTTGTCTTCAAATGGCACACTCATGACTTGGCTCCAAGTGAATAAATTTCTTTGCGTGGATCTTGATCGTTAGTCGCTTCCGCGAACGCCCTTAATGCCGATTCGGCTTCTTCGGTCAGTTTTTGCGGGACAGCGATGTCAATTACAGCGAGTACGTCGTGATTCATTCCATCTTTGCCTCGAACCCCCTTGCCTTTGATCCGAAAAGTGCGACCGGTTGTTGTTCCAGCCGGGATACGAATATTCACTGTTCCACCTCGGGGGACCGGAATTGCAATGTCAGCGCCTAACGCGGCTTCGGCGAAAGTCACAGGAACTTTCACACTCAGGTTGTCACCTTTGCGTTCATAGAGCGGGTGCGGCTTCACGGAAACCTTCACAAAAAGGTCTCCACCGGGACCGCCTCGCTCACCGGGGCCGCCTTTGCCCTTGAGGCGGATCTTGGTTCCGTCTTTCACACCCGCAGGAATGCGAGCTTGAACAATTCGATTGCTTTTGCCGCGTCCAGTTCCATGGCACCGATTGCACGGGTCGTCAACGAATAGTCCTCGACCCTGGCAGGTTGGACATGGTTCAGCGAATGCGAATCCACCCGCATTGCGAGAAACCTGTCCATTACCTTGACAGGTTGGACACACCTGGGGCGTTGAACCTGCTTTGGCCCCGGTTCCATGACACATTGAGCAAGGAGCATCACTTTGCAGGTTCAATGGAACTGTTACACCGTCAAGTGTGTCGGCAAATGAGAGAGCCAACGAGGTTTCAATATCCTGGCCACGTCGGGGTTGCCGCGAGCGACCACCAGCCCCTCCGCCTCCTCGATTGAAAATACCGCCGAGAAAGTCACCGAATCCACCTTGATCCCCGCCGAATAGATCCTCGTAGTTGACGTTGTAATTCCCGCCGCCAAAGCCACCGGCTCCAGGCCTGGGTCCGTAGCCACCAGATGCAAAAAGCGCTCGACCTTCGTCGTATTCCTTGCGTTTTTTGTCATCGGATAGGACGTCGTAGGCCTCGGAAACAGCTTTGAATTTGTCTTCGGCTGCTTTATCCCCCGGATTTTTGTCAGGGTGAAGATCACGTGCCAGTTTGCGGTATGTCTTCTTCATCTCTGCCGGAGTTGCATCTTTTGTGACGCCCAGCAAGGCGTAGAAGTCTTTTTCGAGCCAATCCTTATTCATTCAATGTCCCACATCTATTTAGTCTGATCAAAGACTCAGGTGCCGGCAACGCTGACGCGAGCTGGACGCAGGATGCGATCACCTTGCCGGTAACCCTGCTGGAAAATTGCGATGACGGTTGGTTCGGAAACTCCCTCAACCTCTTCACTCGCCAAGGCTTCATGCATATTCGGATCAAATGGATCTTGTGCCGCACCAAATTTGACTAACCCAAGTTTGCTTAAGGTTGCTTCGAGTTTCTCGCCAACCGTTTTGAATGCCCCATTGAGTTCGTCGTGCTCGCGGGCCAATTCAATGTCATCGAGTACCGGTAGGAGTTCTGCGAAGACCGCACCGATTGCCAATTGACGATTCACCTCGCGGTCACGATCGACGCGCTTGCGGTAGTTTGCGTACTCAGCGTGGACCCGTTGAAGATCTCCGGTGAGTTCACTGATTTTCTCCTCGATCCCACCTACTTCGCCTTCGATGAGTTCTGCTTCTGCTTCCATCTCGGTGAGAGATTCGTCAGCCAAGTCGGAACCTGGCTGACGAACCTCGAAGGTATCGGGGTCGAGTCGACGTTTGTCGTTCACCCTTATGCCCTCTTCTTCACTCACTTGGATTCATCCTCATCGATGATCTCTGCGTCAACGACGTCTTCTTCGGCGCTGTCAGCTGCTGCTTCTGCGGCTTCTTCAGATCCACCAGCTTGGGCTTCGCTGTACATGGCCGCACCGAGTGCCTGGCTTGCAGCTGCAACCTTGTCTGTTGCTGCGCGCATTCCGGGACCGTCATTTTCTTCGATCGCCTTTTTGAGCTCTTCCAATGGTCCTTCAACATTTGCTTTTGCATCGGCTGGCACCTTGTCGGCATTGTCGGCAAGGAATTTCTCCGTCTGGTACACCAGAGCTTCGGCATTGTTGCGAACTTCGGCTTCCTCACGGCGTTGCTTGTCCTCATCAGCATGCGCCTCAGCATCGCGCATCATGCGATCAATGTCTTCCTTGTTCAAGGTTGATCCGCCGGAAATTGTCATGGACTGCTCTTTACCTGTTGCGGTGTCACGAGCCGATACATGCACGATTCCGTTTGCGTCAATGTCAAATGTGACCTCGATCTGCGGGATTCCACGTGGTGCCGGTGGCAGTCCGGTGAGATCGAATGTTCCCAACTGCTTGTTGTAGGCAGCCATTTCTCGCTCACCCTGATACACCTGAATGGAAACGGATGGTTGATTGTCTTCAGCTGTTGTGAACGTTTCAGAGCGCTTGGTTGGGATTGTGGTGTTGCGTTCGATCAACTTGGTCATAACGCCACCCTTGGTTTCAATTCCCAGGGAAAGCGGGGTTACGTCAAGCAAAAGCACGTCTTTCACGTCACCGCGAAGGACACCTGCTTGAAGTGCCGCACCAATTGCCACGACCTCGTCAGGGTTAACACCCTTATTTGCATCTTTGCCCGTCATCTCTTTGACCAAGTCTGCGACTGCGGGCATACGGGTTGATCCACCAACGAGAACAACCTGATCGATGTCACTGATCTTGACACCTGCGTCTTTGACGACGGCTTCAAATGGTGTCCTGGTCCGCTTGAGGAGATCAGCGGTCAATGATTCGAACTTGCTGCGGCTCAGAGTCTCTTCAAGGTGAAGGGGACCTTCAGCGCTTGCAGTGATGTACGGCAAATTGATGGAAGTCTCTGTTGAACTGGAGAGTTCGATCTTTGCCTTTTCTGCTGCTTCACGTAACCGCTGCACTGCCATCTTGTCCTTAGACAAATCAACACCGTGAGCGTTTTTGAACTGGGTGACCATCCAGTCGACAACAGCGTTGTCCCAGTCGTCACCACCGAGATTGTTGTCACCGCTCGTCGCTTTAACTTCAACGACTCCGTCGCCGATTTCAAGGAGTGAAACGTCGAATGTTCCGCCACCAAGGTCGAAGACCAGGATCGTCTGCTCCTGCTCACCCTTATCCAAACCGTAGGCGAGTGCCGCTGAAGTTGGTTCGTTGATAATGCGCAGGACGTTAAGTCCGGCAATTTCGCCAGCTTCTTTTGTTGCTTGCCGTTGTGCGTCACTGAAATAGGCGGGAACGGTAATTACTGCGTCTGAAACAGTGTCGCCTAGGTATGACTCAGCATCACGCTTGAGTTTCATCAAGGTACGAGCACTGATTTCCTGGGGCGTGTACTTCTTGCCGTCAATATCAACGTTCCAGTTTGTGCCCATGTGGCGTTTGACGGAACGAATCGTGCGGTCAACGTTTGTTACCGCCTGGCGCTTGGCAACTTCACCGACGAGCACCTCGCCATTTTTGGCAAATGCCACAACGGACGGGGTGGTTCGGGCGCCCTCAGCATTGGCGATTACAACAGGCTCGCCTCCTTCAAGAACTGAGACAACCGAGTTGGTCGTTCCAAGGTCAATTCCTACTGCTCTAGCCATTATTTGGCCTCTCTCTTTCTTTGTTGTTTATCTGGACTTTTTTCAAGTAAGTGTCATTAGTGTGCCCTATGGACGGTTAATAGTCAAATTGAACGCATATTAGTTGAGTCAGGAAGACTCATAGCAGTGATTACCGGCTCTCATAGGGCTAAATCTCACCGGACCCATTGGGTTCTTTGCGGCAACACTCACACCTGACTCAAATCGGGTTAAATTTCAGCAGAATGTGGTGAACCATGAACGAAAAAGCTCTATTGGAACTGTGGAATCAGAAGAGATCGCAGATCATCACCGCGCAGATGGCACCCACCCTTGTGCTGATTGCAGTTCTTGTGGTGTCTGCTCTCGGTTATTTTGCCGAGGCATCAGATTCAGCAAAGGTCTTGGCAATTGGCGTCGCGGCTGCTACCGGCATCCTCGCCGTCATTTCCCAATACGCTGCAATCCGGGAAGCAAAAGCGCTCATCGCCGATATAAACAAAGTTGACAAGCCGAGTGCGCTGGCAAAGAAAATTGGGGAATCCGATGTCTTTCTTGCCCTCACCGCAATTGCGATCGTCGCCCTCAGCTTGGCCATCTTTGGTCTGGTTATCTGGACGGTTTTGGCCTAATAACGTACAGAACTCACAAAACTCACATAAATCACATAAATATAAATAACGTGATTGATGCACGCGTAAATAACTAAATAACGCTGACTAAGTTGAACACCGACTCAGTAGTTTGTGACGGTTAGCTATTGCTCTGTGTAGCGATGGCTAACCGTCTTACGTAATCGTCGTGTACCGCAGTTCATAAAAAAACCAATGCAAAGCCTCATGATGCAATGCACTGGTTCCCCGCAATTAGTACACTGTCAAGATGGAAAACGGGGGAAATTCCAGCGACCCTGGCACGAAGTCTGAGGTTCTGGTTCGCAGGATTATTGGCGAGCAACTCGCCCGAGGGGAAACTCTTTTAGAGGGCATGCGCTTCACGGATCCCAGACATGGTGACGTTGAAGCTGACTTCCTCATCCTGATCCCAGAAGTAGGTGTAGCGGTCCTTGAGGTTAAGGGGGGCGTGGTCAGCTACGAAAATGGCCAGTGGCTTACCACGAATAAGGGAACCAGCCGTCGCATTTCTCCGATCGAACAGGCCCGCAAAGCCAAGCACGCACTTCGCCGATTCCTTGACCGATCACCCGAATGGCACAACGGCCTCATTCGCGCCCAATGGTTCGTGGTCATGCCATTCACCGAAGTAAGCGGCGATATGGGGGCCGAAGGTGCTCGAGAGCAACTTCTCGGTGCCTCCGACCTAGACGATCTACTGCCGCGCATCCGAGCGAGCCTAGGCTCAACACTAAATAATGATCCCTTACCCAGTGCAGACGACCTTGATCTAGCTCTAACCCTCTTGCTACGCACCCAGCACGCATCACTTCCCAGTGTTAGCGCAGCGGCCGGGAGCAAAATGAAGAAAAAAAATTGGGCGATCATTGCTGTAGGCGGTGCTGTTATTGCCGCGTTAGCCGTTGTGGGGCTCGTGGCGCAAAACTCACCGTCATCGAGTTCCACAGAATGCAATCCAAACTATGAACCGTGTATCCCCATTGCCCCAGATTTGTCATGCTCTGACATACAAGAAAAAGTGCGAATTATTGGTGATGACCCTTACGGACTTGACCGTGATGGTGACGGTTTCGGTTGTGAAATCTACGAATAAAACTCAGTCAATCACGCTGTGAAGAACCTGAACAGCCTGTTCCCGGTGGTGATTCTGGGCCTGGATTAATGCTTGTGCATCACGAGCTTGCAGTGCCCGAAATATTTCTTGATGCTCAGCAAAAATTCTTTCTCTGTTGGACTCTTCGCGAAAGTAAACAGTCCGATATATATCTGATGCATCCCAGAGCTGACGAATCAATCGACTCAATCGATTCATCCCGGAGAGTTCGATGATTGACAAATGAAATGCTCGGTTCGCCTGCGCCAATGCATAAATGTCACCGGATGCGGCAGCATCGTTCACTTCTCCCAGGATCTCCTCGATATCTCGCAGGTCTGCATCACTCACTTCAGCAACCGCCCGCGTCAATGCTTCTGATTCAAGAATTTCCCGGATTAGATACAACTCGGATAAGTCCGCCGCAGAAAGTTCAGTGACGAAATATCCGCGATTAGGGTGATAGGTGACATGTCCCTCACCTTCAAGGATTTTTAATGACTCCCTGATGGGGACTCGACTCACCCCAAGTTCCACAGCCAGGTCTTCTTGCACCAATTGCTGACCGGGCATCAAGGCACCTGAGGCCAAAGCTGAACGAAGCTCCTGTAGGACAACCTCTTGGGCCGTCAATCCTGAGCTACTCATAAGTGGTTCATTTTCATGCCTTAATTGTCAACTCTACGATTTTTCGCAGAAGCTTGGCGTCGACTTTCCAGTCAACAGGAACTTTGAAAGTTTTCTTATTCACAACGTAGGGAGCGAGTTCACTCGCAAGGTCAGTAAGAACCTTCGTTTCCCATGGGCCGAGCAAAATGTGTTGTTGGTGAACGGAAACACCGATAATGAAACGATCAGCGATCTTGCCAAATGGATGATTCCAGGCAATCACAACTTGCATCTCTGGGAACTTGTCTGTCATCGCTCTAAAAATCGAGCGAACCGTTCCCTGCTTGGTTTCATCAAATTGCGCCAAATACTGATCCATATTTTCGTATTTAACCGAGGTTGTCGAACCACGCGAATAAAGCACCAATGCGTTTGCGTGGGCTTGGCTGAACCCGAAATTTTCCCGCAAATATGCGATTTGCTCCGGGTACTTCCTCTCTGAGATCTCCGCCATCTGGGCAAACCAAAACGACATGGGTTGCTCATACTTCTTCTCAATCGCCGGGAAATAGGAGGCGCGATCCGGGTTCGTGGCCACTTTCGAATGTTACCGGTGCCGGAAGCCCTTCCCAGGCACTGATTTGCCATTACGGCACACGATTGGGTCGTAGCGACAATGTTTCCACCTATGAGTAGATTTACCCAATGGATCAGATGCTCATTCGCGCCCTCGTGGGCACAGTACTCGCCCTTGTTCTTATCGCATTTGCCGCAAAACGAGGCTGGTTCCTGTTTTCCCTCGCCCGCACCGGCCGCCAGTCTGTTGGTCGGTTCACCGATCCCACTATCCGTGTCGAGGCTGAGGCCACCGAAGTCCTTGGCCAGCGCAAGTTGCTCAAGTGGATCGTGCCTGGAATCGCACACGTCTTCGCATTTTGGGGTTTCATCGTCCTTGGTCTGACAATCATCGAAGCATTCGGCGCGCTCTATGTTGCTGACTTCGCTGTTCCCTTTATCGGCACTTGGGCGATCGTCGGTTTTGCCGAGGATCTGTTTGCGATCCTCGTTCTGGTCGGCATCGCAATCTTTGCACTCATTCGCCTGACAAATGACCCGCGTAAAGATGGTCGGGCTTCACGCTTCTTTGGTTCACACACGGCAGGCGCGTGGCTGATTCTGTTCATGATCTTTAACGTTGTTTGGACGTTGTTCCTTTACCGCGCGGCCCAGGTGAACACGGGAGTGTTCCCCTTCCCTGACGGCGCCTTCGCATCCGAGTACTTCGCGACCTGGATTAATGGACTCGGGATTCACACCAATGAATGGATTGAAACAGTTGGTCTCTGGCTCAATATCGGAGTCATTCTCGTTCTGCTGCTGATCGTTCTTAACAGCAAGCACCTTCACATCTTCACCGCGCCGGTCAACGTTTACACCTCGCGTCGCCCCAACGCTCTTGGCCCACTGCAACCCATCATGTATGACGGAAAGCCCCTCAACTTTGAAGACCCTCCAGAGGATGCGTTGTTCGGCAAAGGCCAGATTTCTGAATTCACCTGGAAAAACTACGTTGACTTCATGGCCTGCACCGAATGCGGACGCTGTCAAGACCAATGCCCAGCTTGGAATACCGAGAAGCCACTGAGTCCCAAGCTTTTGATTATGGATCTTCGTGACAACCTTTTCGCGTCCTCGGACTACCTGCTCGCAGCGAAGGGTTCCGATCTAGGTTCAGGTGAACTCGACGAGACCGCACTGGCCACATTGACTCCCGAACAACAAGAATTAGTACAACGGCCATTCATCGGTGACCGGTCCGAGACCGAACACGCGGGAACAGATGGTTACACCTACGACGGTCACCGTGACTTCTCACTTGAACTTCCTGTAATCGCCAATGATGTTTTGTGGTCGTGCACCATGTGCGGCGCCTGTGTCAATCAGTGCCCCGTTGACATTGAACACATTGATCACATTGCCGACATGCGCCGCAACCAGGTCATGGTCGCATCTGATTTCCCCACTGAACTCAATGGAATGTTCAAAAACGTTGAATCTAAGGGCAACCCTTGGGGCATGAACGCCGCTGACCGTAATGGGTGGATTTCAGAAGTTGACTTTGAGGTGCGCGTCTTTGGCCGTAACGGTGAAGACGTAATTCCCGCCGACGTGGACTACCTATTCTGGGTTGGTTGCGCTGGGGCATTTGAGGATCGCGCAAAGGCCACCACTAAAGCTGTCGCTGAACTGCTTCACACCGCCGGAGTGAACTTCATGGTTCTGGGCGACGGTGAAACGTGCACCGGTGATCCTGCTCGTCGTGCTGGCAACGAATTCATTTACCAAATGCAAGCGATGCAAAACGTTGAGATGCTCAACGAGATCAAGGCGACCAAAATCGTTGTCACCTGCCCGCATTGCTTGAACACACTTAAGCGCGAGTACCCCCAAATTGGCGGTGACTACGACGTTGTCCATCACACCCAATTACTGCGAGAGTTGGTCAACAACAATCGACTCACACCCATTGCCGAGCCTGGCGAGAGTGTCACCTACCACGACCCCTGTTACTTAGGTCGACACAACAATATTTATTCACCGCCACGTGAACTCATCGAAGCAACCGGTGTAAAGAAGATTGAGATGGAGCGATCCGGCGACAAGTCATTCTGCTGTGGCGCCGGTGGAGCCCGCATGTGGATGGAAGAAAAGATCGGCACCCAGGTCAACAAAAACCGTGGTGACGAAGCAATCGCTACCGGAGCCAAGACAATCGCGGTGGCCTGTCCGTTCTGTTCCGTGATGCTCAACGACGCTGTTACTTCACGTCAACAAGAAGGACTTGCCGAAGGTGTAGTTGTATCAGACGTTGCAACGCTACTTTTGGAAGCGACCAGAAAGAAGACTCTAGCTTAAGAAAACTGTTAACTAAAAACTTTGTCTAGCATCAAGTCGATTAACGTTATCCAGTCGTCATTGTTGTACTTTGCGTCAGAAACGTCATTGATCACCTGTCCGAGCGTGTAAGCCTGAATCATGACCGCAGCGGCGCGCGGATTGAATTGTGTTGATAACCAACCTCGGTGTTGTGATTCGCGGAATAGGTCTTCAAGCGCGCTGGTTAAGCGGTCCTGTTCAACGGCCAGAGCACTACGGAAACGAAGGTTGCTACCGGCCATACCCAGTGCACGTGCTCGTTCAAAACGATTAGCGGACAAGGTCGGATCTTGGGTTGCTCGGGTGACAAGACGCAGACCATCGAGAAATTCTTCTTTGCTCTTTGATTCATGAACGACTTTCTCAATCAAACCGATGCTTGCGTCCACCAAAATACTGAATCGACGAATCAGCGCAGCTTCAATCAATTCACTGAAGTCATTGAAGTGGTGATACAGGGAGCCCTTTGAAATCCCCGATTCCAAAAGCACTTCATCAATATGCACTTTGTCAGGTCGTTCACCGTCCATCATGGACATGGTGACAGAAATGAGGCGCTCTTTTGTCGGATGCGGACTTCTAGACATATCTAGATTCTAACCACATTTTCGGGAAGAGTTGTAGTGGTCAAGTTGCGATTTATATCTTGGTGCGGTGAAAGTTCGCAAATGAACGACTGGCTGTTGGTCCACGCTGACCTTGGTAACGGGATCCATATTTGTCAGAGCCGTACGGGTGATCAGCTGGACTGGACAACCGGAACAAACACAATTGACCAATCTTCATGCCGGGGAAAAGTTTAATGGGCAGAGTTGCCACATTTGAAAGTTCTAAAGTGATGTGACCTGAAAATCCTGGGTCGATAAAGCCTGCGGTTGAATGCGTAAGCAAACCAAGACGGCCAAGTGAGGACTTTCCTTCGAGTCGACCGGCAAGGTCGTCGGGGAGGGAAACAACTTCAAGAGTTGAACCGAGAACGAATTCACCCGGATGCAAAATGAATGGGTCGTCACCGTCAGGCTCAATAAGACGGGTGAGATCCGCCTGTTCAATGCTCGGATCAATATGGGGGTATTTGTGGTTTTCAAAAACTCGAAACATGCGGTCAAGTCGAACGTCAATACTCGAAGGCTGGATCATTTCCACGTCAAATGGCTCAACAGCCACACGCTTATTGTCAATTTCGGTCAATAGGTCCCGGTCAGATAGCAGCACGTGTGAAGGTTACCGGTTTCGATTAACCGACGCGCCGATAGGCACCGGGTGTGAGCCCCAATACTTTTCGAAACTGACGGGTGAAGGAACTCTGGTCGTAGAACCCGCACTCAGCGGCGATATTCCCGATCGATTGCGAAGTGTGGGTGATCAGGAAGACCGCGTGTTCAAGCCGAAGCCTTTGCAATAGTTGCTGGGGAGGTAATCCAAGTGTCCGCCTAGCCAAGCGCTCAAGTGACGGTGAGGACATCCCCGCAATCTCGGCCATCTGGGCGACCCGCCATTGCCAATCAATTCGCTCCCTGATTGCAGTGATAACTCGAGCCAGCCCAGCGTGGGCGCTATTTACTTGTGAATGCAGGTCAACGGATAACACCGCAATTCCAAGAGTTTCACCTGTTGTTGATGTGATGACGGACTTGCTCGTGACGTACCAACCCAGTTGGCCATCTGCTCGCACAATGAGTTCCAAGTGATTTTGGAGCGGTCGTCCTGTCTTTAGTACCAATTCATCTTGGCTCAAATACGAGTCGGCGAGTTCGTCACCGAAGAGTTCGCGGACGGTTCGCCCCTGAACTTCACTAGGTTTTAGGCCTAAACGTTCACAAAACCCCTCATTGGCGTAGACGTGGCGGTCATCTAGGTCCTTAATGGATCCCATGATTTGCGGGACCCCGCCCACCAATTGCCGAAACAGCACCACCGATTGATTTTGTATTAATTCGACATCCACATGCATACTCTTGCACAAGACACCCACCGGCACCGCCCGGTTGGATCACTCTATGAAACCAGTTAGCGAATTGCCCGGTGACCCTGAACTGATTGACCTTGCCCAAGCCCGTGCATTGGCACTACTGCAGGCATCACTCGCTGACACATCGCGCAAAGAGGCAGCCTCGGCGACTCGGCTATCCAAACTGCTCGCTGACTCAGCCGGCCGCGATCTCTTGCTCGACCTCACCGATCAGGTGCTGCGGATCCGTAAAGCCAAGCGTTCGGCCCGAAGGTTGCACGACCTCACCGCCGCCGGGGTGCCAGCATCCCTGGGTGGTTTTGATCGTTTCGGTCTTTCAGTCCTAGGCAAGATCGCACCTGTGATTCCGGGGATCACCGAAAAAGCGGTCAATTGGCGAATCGCAAAAGACACTGCCGGTGTGATTCTCCCCTCGGAAGACCCAGCTTTCAGCAAATACATGAAGAATCGAAAGACAGATGGTTTCAACCTCAACATTAATGTTTTGGGCGAAGCAATTTTGGGAGATGACGAAGCAACTAAGCGAACAGATGCGGTGCGCGGTCGAATTTTACGTCCCGATGTCAACTACGTGTCGGTGAAAATCTCTGCAGTGTGCGCGAACCTTGACGTTCTTGCCAAATCTGAATCACTTGTTCGCATTGATGAACGTTTGTCTGATCTCTACCGTGCGGCCGCGTCAACAACACCGCCAACATTCGTCAACCTCGACATGGAAGAGTTCCGCGACCTCGAACTCTCGGTTGAATCATTTATGCATGTACTTTCAAAGCCTGAGTTCATGCAGCTTCGTGCAGGAATTGTGTTGCAGGCATATATTCCTGACAGTCACGCAGCTCTCATCACGTTAATCGACTGGGCAAATGAGCGTTTTCGTAATGGTGGCGCACCCATCAAAATCCGACTTGTCAAAGGTGCGAACCTTGCAATGGAAATGGTCGAAGCCGAACTTCACGACTGGCCGCAAGCACCGTACCCAACAAAACATGATGTTGATGCTTCCTACAAAGCCATGCTAGAAACAGCACTCACAAAGTCAGATCCTGGCGCAGTGCGTCTTGGTGTAGCTAGTCATAACCTTTTCGAGGTTGCCTGGGCACTCACAATCCGCGACTTACTTGACGCGCACGAAATCATGGAAATTGAAATGCTGGAAGGCATGGCTCCACCACAATCACGTGCTGTGCGCAACGACGCAGGAGAGCTGCTCCTCTACTCCCCTGTAGTTGCCAAGGAAGACCGGGATGCTTCGATCGCATACCTTTCACGTCGACTCGACGAAAACTCTTCACCCGAGAATTTCTTGCGTGCACTTTTTGACATAACACCGGGTTCACCCGAATGGGATCGCCAGTCTGAGTGGTTTCGCAACTCCGTACATGAACGTCACACCGTCGCGCGTACATCAAGGCGAATCCAAAACCGCAATCACGAAACTATTCGCTATCCGGTTGATGGGAGTTTTATCCCCAGCGCTGATACTGATTTCACTCTTCCACCAAACCGTGAGTGGGTCACAAAAGCCTTCAACGAAACAAAGATTCCCAGTCCAGTTATCATTGACTCAATCCCAGAAATAGACGAAATCGTCAATAGAGCTCACATTGCTCAAAAGGAATGGGCACAGACTTCGTGGGCTACCCGTCGAGTGGTACTGGCTCAGGTCGCCGAAGTCATGGAAGCTCGTCGAGGAGCAACGCTCGCGGTCATGGCAAAAAGTGTTGGTAAAACCGCCCGCGAAGGAGACCCTGAAATCTCTGAAGCAATTGACTTCGCGACCTACGCAGCACATTCAACAATTGCGCACGAGGCTTTCATCGCCGAAGGTCTCACCTGGGAACCACACCGACTTGTTCTCGT
>JAFMCP010000031.1 GCA_017857705.1 Candidatus Nanopelagicales bacterium | reverse complement strand
CTGTTTGCGAAGCTGAGGGGAATCCGACCTCGATTTCCTTGTAACCCATGGAGACAAGCAACTCGAACATTGCCATTTTGCGTGCAGGCGTCATGGGGTCAATGAGGGCCTGATTGCCGTCACGTAGGTCTACGGCGCACCATCGAGGCGCACTCGTGATTGATTTGGTGGGCCAAGTTCGATCAGCAAGGTCAATGGGGGTGAACGGTCGGTAGCGATCGAATGGCATTCCAGAGGTTTTTTGACTATTTCGCTCTTCGTAACTGTTGGCTGTGTTCATTGTGGTCTCCGCGGCTAGGTTATTTCGGCTGGTGAGTTAACCGGTGGAGCAGATTCTTGCTCGACTGCTCCAGGATTTCGGCCCGCGACGAGGATCCGGCTGTTATGCCTCGGCGCGGCAGCGAAGTGAGAGGAGGAGGAGACGCGTCATAATGCATAAAGACTAGCACCGGTCTTTGAGAACCCGAGTACCCACTAAAGTTCATGCATGAAAGCCAACTACTCGATCGCACTAATCCCAGGAGATGGAATCGGCACCGAGGTTGTTGCTGAAGCCGTAAAGGTTCTGCAAGCAGTGGCCCCCAAGGCCGGTTTCACTTTTGAAACGACGGAGTACGACTTGGGTGCGAAACGCTACAACGCCACGGGAGAGTTGCTACCCGAATACATCATTGACGAGTTGCGCGGCGCCGATGCCATTCTTTTGGGTGCCATCGGCGATCCGAGTGTTGCACCCGGAATCCTCGAGCGAGGTGTCCTACTGCCCTTGCGTTTCACCATGGATCATCACGTAAATCTGCGCCCGGTCAAACTCTACGAGGGTGTCACGGGGCCGCTGGCGGGCAAAGGTCCCGAAGATATTGATTTCATTGTCTGCCGTGAAGGAACCGAAGGTCCCTACGTGGGCGTGGGTGGAACGTTGAGAAAAGACACACCACAAGAGGTGGCAACTGAAGTAAGTGTGAATACAGCATTCGGTGTTGAGCGCATTGTGCGAGATGCGTTTGAGAGGGCATCCCACAGACCGCGTAAAAAGGTGACACTTGTTCACAAAACAAACGTGTTGGTTTTCGCTGGCAATCTCTGGGAAAGAACATTCAATCGCATTGCGCTTGAATTCCCAGATGTCACAACTGAGTATTTACATGTGGATGCGGCATCCATGTTCTTCTTGACCAACCCCGAGCGATTCGACGTGCTCGTCACCGATAACCTCTTCGGCGACATCATCACAGACATTGGGGCCGCAATCGGTGGAGGGATTGGCCTAGCGGCCAGTGGGAATGTTGACCCCAGTCGCAAAAACCCCAGCATGTTTGAACCTGTTCATGGTTCCGCGCCGGATATTGCGGGGCTGGGAAAAGCCGACCCCACAGCAACGGTGATGTCACTCGCCATGCTTTTGGACCATATTGGAGAGAGTCAAGCGGCACAATGGGTTGAGCGTGGCGTCGCAGCAGATCTCGGTTCGCGCGGAACTCAGGTCCGATCCACCTCTGAAATTGGATCCGCGTTGGCGATTGCGAGTTTGACCGCGGCAGAAGGAAGCTAACATGTCCGGACTGTGGAAGATTGCAAATAAGACTGCGGGTGCAGTGCGTCAATCTGATGCACAACGCGAAGAAATTCTGGTCAACCCAGGCTTTGGAAAGTACTTCACGGATTCCATGGTGACTGCGGACTGGGATGTGGAAAATGGTTGGCATGATGCTCAATTGATTCCCTATGGTCCTTTAGTTCTGGATCCGGCGACCAACTTTATGCATTACGGACAGGCAATTTTCGAGGGACTCAAGGCGTATCGCCATGCAGACGGCAGCATTAAGACTTTTCGACCATTTGAAAATGCTCGGCGCTTTGATCGCTCGGCTAGGCGCCTAGCAATGGCGGAAGTTCCCGAGGAGCTTTTTGTGGCTAGCATTGAAGAATTGGTGGCACAGGACCAAGACTGGGTTCCCGCAGGGCGGGAGCGCTCTCTTTACCTTCGGCCATTTCTGATTTCAACTGAGATTGGGCTTGGAGTAAGGCCAGCAAACGCATATAAATATGTTCTCATCGCCTCTCCAGCAGGCGCGTATTTCGCAGGCGGAATCAGTCCAGTGTCCGTTTGGATCTCAGATGAGTATGTCCGAGCCGCTCCCGGTGGCACGGGTGAGGCTAAATGTGCCGGAAACTACGCAGCATCCCTGCTCGCTCAGGCGGAAGCTGCTGCCCATGGCTGCGACCAAGTGGTTTGGTTGGATGCGGTTGATCGGCAGCGGATTGAAGAGATGGGGGGCATGAACCTATATTTCGTGTACGGCGCTGGAGATTCAGCTCGAATAATGACACCTGCATTAACGGGTTCATTACTTCCGGGCATTACTCGTGAATCCCTAATTACGGTGGCCACTGACCTGGGTATTCGAGTTGATCAAGGGGAAATCACCGTGGATCAACTTAGGACTGGATGTGAAAATGGCGAAATAACGGAAGTCTTCGCCTGTGGAACTGCAGCAGTGATCACTCCTGTTGGGACTGTCAAAAGTCGTTCAAACGGCTCCTTTGATGTAGCAGGAGGCAAGTCTGGTGAGATCACTCTTGCGTTACGTAACGCATTGCTCGATATACAGTCAGGCGTGGTAGCTGATCGTCACAACTGGATGCATGCGCTCGTCAACTGAGCAATTTCTACGATTGAAGATCGAGTTTAAAGTGGTGGAAACGGAGTAAGGAAATGGCTAAGAGTGACTCTTTTCATATCTATGACACAACGTTGCGGGATGGTGCCCAGCGCGAAGGTATTTCCTATTCAGTCAATGACAAACTCGCGGTAGCACGATTGCTGGATGACTATGGTGTTGATTTTATCGAAGGTGGCTGGCCTGGCGCTATGCCCAAAGATACTGAATTCTTTGAAATTGCTAAAGCGATTCCTTTCCGCAACGCTCAATTGGTCGCATTTGGTGCTACCCGAAAAGCAGGCGTCAGGGTAGAAGATGACTTGCAGGTCAAGGCGCTCCTTGACAGTGAAGCTCCCGTAATCACAGTAGTGGCCAAGTCTGATATTCGACATGTGGAACAGGCGCTAAAAACTTCCGGTGCACAAAACTTAGAAATGGTTTCTGACACCGTCAGATACTTGGTCTCTCATGGTCGCAGAGTCTTTGTTGATCTGGAACATTTCTTTGATGGGTATAAAGCCGATCAAGAATACGCGATGTCAGTGCTCGTGGCCGCACATGAGGCAGGGTCATCAGTTGTCGTACTCTGCGACACCAATGGTGGAATGTTACCTAGTGGCATTGAAAGAATTGTTCGAGAAGTTCGTGAACACTCGGACGCCAGAATTGGGATTCATTGCCAGGATGACACAGCATGCGCGGTTGCCAACACGTTGGCTGCGGTTGAGGCTGGGGCCACGCATGTTCAATGCACTGCCAATGGTTACGGGGAGCGCACAGGAAACGCCGACTTGTTTGCTGTTGTGGCCAACCTGCAATTGAAAATGGGCATTGAATGCATTCCAGCAGATGCGTTAGCGGAAACGTATCGGGTGTCACACGCGATTGCAGAAATCGCGAATATTGCGCCGGACACTCACCAGGCCTATGCGGGAGTGTCATCATTCGCCCATAAAGCCGGGTTGCATGCGAGCGCCTTAAAGATAAATGCTGAGTTGTATAACCATATTGATCCGGTATCAGTGGGAAATATTCAGCGCGTTTTAGTGACTGAGATGGCCGGGCGGGCCTCCGTGGAACTCAAGGGGGCCGAGCTAGGCATAGATTTACGAGAGAGTCCCACGGTGGTTTCTGCTGTTGTTGAACGGGTAAAGGCGCTGGAGGCGCAAGGGTGGTCTTTTGAGGCAGCAGATGCCTCATTCGAATTACTGGTGCGTGAGGAACAGGGCGCCGACCGGAAATTTACGGTCGAGTCGTGGCGAACAATTGTTGAACAGCGCGAAGATGGAAAAGTTGTCAGTGAAGCGACCGTCAAGTTGCATGCTAACGGTGAGCGTCTCGTTGCCACAGGAGAAGGAAATGGTCCGGTGAACGCACTGGACAATGCGTTACGAAATGCCATTTCTCAATTATTCCCGGATCTGGGCAAGCTTGAATTGACCGACTACAAGGTGAGAATTCTCGAAGGAATCAAGGGAACTGGCGCAATTACGCGCGTTCTTCTTGAAACCACCAACGGCGAACGTGCGTGGACCACTATCGGTGTCCACGAAAATGTAATCGCGGCATCATGGCAAGCCTTGGATGACGCCGTTCATTACGGTCTTGTACGCGGCCGTCCGTGAAATGGGGATAGTCCAAGCCGCTAGTGTTGTGGCGTGCGTATTTGTCGGTTCAGTCATGACGAAGAAGTAAGTTTCGGGGTACTCGACAACCTTGATGATCAAGGAGAACTCACGGACAATTCAATAATTGCGATACTACGGGGTCACCCATTCGGTGAACTCGATCCCGATGGTCGTGTGATTGCCGCGTCCTCAGTAAAGCTTTTGGCACCGATTCTCCCGAGTAAAATTATTGGCATTGGCAAGAACTACGCGGATCACGTCGTTGAAATGAATAGCGAACTCCCATCTGAGCCACTCATGTTCCTTAAGCCGAACACATCGGTCATTGGACCAAATGAATTTATTGTGCTCCCACAGCAATCATCAATTGTTCATCACGAGGCGGAGCTAGCGGTCGTTATTGGCAGATTCTGTAAAGACGTTCCGAGAGAGCGAGTTGCTGAGGTGATTTTGGGTTACACCTGTGCAAATGACGTATCTGCTCGTGACGTGCAACAAAATGATGGACAATGGGCAAGGGCCAAAGGATTTGATACCTTCTGCCCGCTCGGACCGTGGATTGAGACTGACTTGGATCCAACGAATCTTGCCATTTCGGCATACATTGGTAGCCAAGAGCGCCAATCGGGGAACACGAAAGATCTTATCTTTTCAGTTGTCGATCTGGTGAGTTATGTGAGCCACCAAATGACTTTGCTCCCAGGAGATGTAATTCTTACGGGAACGCCCGCCGGTGTCGGGCCAATTATTGCGGGGGATGAAATCGAAATTGCAATTGAAGGAATTGGAAGCTTAATCAATACGGTGAAGGATGCCCAATGAGTGACATTCGAGTTCGATTCTGCCCGTCTCCCACGGGGAACCCGCACGTTGGCATGATCCGAACCGCACTTTTCAATTGGGCGTTTGCTCGTCATGTTGGTGGGACATTCGTGTTTCGTATCGAAGACACAGATGCAGCTCGCGACTCGCAAGATTCTTACATCGCGCTCTTGGAAAGTATGCGTTGGCTTGGATTAGATTGGGATGAAGGCCCCGAAGTTGGTGGTCCGTATGGTCCATATCGCCAGTCTGAGCGGATGGGAATCTATGCAGAGGTCGTTGAGAAACTTCTCGAGGCTGGCTTTGCTTATCGTTGCTATTGCAGTGCCGCGGAACTGGAATTAAAGCGCGAACTTGCCACGGCCGAAAAGCGAACGCCAGGCTATGACGGTTCCTGCCGAGAACTGAGCACGGAGCAGGTGGCTGCTTTTGTGTCGCAGGGTCGCGAACCTGTTATTCGGTATCGAATGCCGGGGACAGACTTCACGTGGAATGACCTCATTCGCGGGGAGGTCACTTTCCAGGCGGAACATGTCCCTGATTTTGTACTGGTCCGAGCAAATGGAGATCCCCTGTACACCTTGGTGAATCCGGTCGACGACGCAATGATGAACATTACCCATGTGTTGCGGGGTGAGGATCTTCTATCGTCGACCCCACGGCAACTTGCTCTGTTCGAAGGACTCACATCGATCGGAGTTGCACAGTGCACTCCTGCATACGGACACTTGCCGTACGTCATGGGAGAGGGCAATAAGAAACTGTCTAAGCGTGATCCCGAGTCTTCACTCGCCATGTACCGATCAAAAGGCTATCTACCCGAGGCCCTGTTGAACTATTTAGCACTTCTGGGATGGTCCATGGGCAATGACGTTGAGTTCTTTTCGCCGAAGGAATTGACGGAAGCCTTTACCTTGGAAAGGGTGAACCCCAACCCCGCGCGTTTTGATTTGAAAAAATGCACATCGATTAACGGTGATTGGATTCGCCACATATCTGAATCTGATCTGTGCGATCGACTTGTTCCTTTCATGGAGTCTGCCGGGGTCACGTCAGCAGATATTTCCGCGAAGGAAAAAGCCCTACTAGTACAAGTTGTTCCGTTGATTCAAGAACGCCTTGACACGCTCGATGCCGCACCGGCATTAGTTGCATTCCTATTCATTCCAGCTGCGCAAGTAACCATTGATCCAGATCTGTGGACGGCCGAGTCAGTTGAAGTACTCACAGGTGCTGGGAGGGTCCTTGGTGAGGTTCGTGAATGGAAGGCTGAGGAGATCCAAACCGCCCTGCGGGAATCCCTTGTTGAGGGGTTGGGTCTCAAACCCAAATTGGCCTTTGGGCCGGTTCGCACCGCAATCTGTGGACAGAAAATCTCGCCCCCACTCTTTGAATCTATGGAAATATTGGGTAAAGAAGAGTCGCTCTTGAGAATTGAAAATGGACGTGCCCATGCGTTGGCCCGACCTTTGAGCGAGTGATTTTTTCCCGGCGATAGACTGTCTCGGCACCCTTGGGGTATGGGGTAATTGGCAGCCCAACTGATTCTGATTCAGTTAGTCTAGGTTCGAGTCCTGGTACCCCAGCGAATCTTGCTTTTTGCGATTGAGAACAAGTTTTTCACCTGGCCCCGTTGTGTAGTGGCCTAGCACGCCGCCCTCTCAAGGCGGTAGCGCGGGTTCGAATCCCGTCGGGGCTACAACGGTGGGGGAGTCCAAACGGATTCTCCCACCTGGCGTAAACACGTATTGAGGAATGGGAGTAATAAATGGGCCGCACATTGGCTGAGAAGGTCTGGTCGGACCACATCGTCCACGAAGGTGATGGATTACCGGATCTCCTTTACATAGACATGCACCTTGTCCATGAAGTAACCAGTCCGCAGGCATTTGATGGATTACGGGCCACTGGTAGGCCATTACGTCGACCCGACCTCACTATTGCAACTGAGGATCACAATATCCCCACGGTAGATGTGGATAAGCCGATTGCAGACCCAATTTCGCGCATCCAAGTTGAGACGCTTCGCAAGAACTGTGAAGAATTTGGCGTCACGCTCTTCCCACTTGGTGATCTTGAACAAGGAATCGTGCACGTTGTTGGGCCACAGATGGGTCTCACCCAACCCGGTATGACAATTGTGTGCGGTGATTCACACACAAGCACTCATGGCGCCTTCGGCGCATTAGCCTTTGGGATCGGTACCAGCGAGGTTGAGCACGTGATGGCAACCCAAACCCTGCCGCTCAAGCCATTTAAAACCATGGCCATCAATTTTGAAGGAGAATTGCCTCTCGGTGTCAGTGCAAAAGATCTCATCCTTGCAGTGATTGCTCACATCGGAACTGGTGGCGGACAAGGGTACGTCCTGGAATACCGCGGTGAAGCGATCAAAGGGCTTTCAATGGAAGGCCGAATGACAATCTGCAATATGTCAATTGAAGCGGGTGCTCGCGCTGGAATGATCGCTCCAGATGCAACGACTTTTGAATTCATCAAAGGCAAGCCTCATGCACCGCGTGGCGAAGATTGGACGACTGCCCTTTCCTATTGGGAAACACTTGTCACGGACCCTGATGCGAAATTTGATAAAGAAATTACGATCGATGCATCTTCCTTGCGTCCCTTCGTGACATGGGGGACAAACCCGGGTCAAGGCTTGCCACTGGATCAGGCCGTTCCCGATCCCCAATCATTTTCTGATCCAGTTGAGCGGAAAGCTGTGGAAAATGCCCTGGCTTACATGGGTCTTGTCCCTGGTCAACCGCTCAAGGAAATTGCAGTTGACACGGTTTTCCTTGGGTCCTGCACTAATGGCCGCATTGAAGATCTGCGTGCCGCCGCGAATGTCATCAAAAATCGAAAGGTTGCGCAAGGTGTTCGACTCCTTGTTGTCCCAGGGTCAACTCGGGTGCGGATAGAGGCTGAGCATGAGGGCCTGGACAAGATCTTCCTTGATGCGGGCGCCGAGTGGCGTGGAGCCGGTTGCTCAATGTGTCTGGCTATGAACCCTGACAAGTTAACGCCCGGTGAGCGAAGTGCGTCGACTTCAAACCGTAACTTTGAAGGGCGCCAGGGCCCCGGCGGTCGAACGCACCTCGTCTCCCCGGAGGTTGCGGCCGCAACTGCCGTTCGGGGCACACTCAGCGACCCAACAGACTTAGTGGAGGTTTAAACATGGATGCATTTACCGTTCACACGGGCACTGCGGCACCGTTACATCGAAGCAATGTCGACACGGATCAAATAATTCCTGCTGAATACCTCAAGCGAATTACCCGGCATGGCTTTGAGGACGCTCTATTTGCGAGTTGGCGTAAGGACCCTGAGTTTGTGCTCAACCTGCCTCAGTACGAGGGTGCCTCGATCTTGATTGCTGGCCCCGATTTTGGGACTGGATCCTCACGCGAGCATGCTGTTTGGGCCCTGCAAGATTACGGATTCAAAGTGATTCTCAGTTCACGCTTCGCAGATATCTTCCGAGGAAACTCAGGCAAGGGCGGGCTGCTCACCGCGGTCATCCCGCAAGATGCCATTGAGAAACTGTGGGAAATCACTGAATTGAGTCCTTCCGCTCCAGTGACCGTGGATCTTCAAGCACTTACGGTTACTGCAGGAGATTACCGTTGTGAATTTGAAGTTGATGAATACGTTCGCTGGCGGCTTCTAGAAGGGCTTGACGACATCGGAATTACGCTTGAGCATTCGGAGGCTATTAGCGAGTTTGAAAAAAATCGCCCTTCATTTAAACCTGTACTCAAGTAGCATTCACAAAGTTGCCAATCACAGGGCGACAAAGTCACAAAGTCACAAGTCACCCAGCTCCGAATAGCGAAAGATGTTGCGCGCCAACACCTTTCGGCGTGGCTAATGCGAAATATCGACCATTTCAAGTTACATTTAGGCGTTGGTCACAAGATCAACCTAATCACCCTCCGGAGGGGTTAAATCGTGAACAAAGCAGAACTCATTGATGCAGTAGCGGGCCGTGGCGACGTTAGCAAGCGCGAAGTCACCGAAATCGTGGATGCATTCATCGAAGAAATCAAGAAGTCCGTAGTACGAGGCGACAAAGTTGCTATCAGTGGATTTGGAATCTTCGAAGCCCAAGCCCGCAAAGCCCGTCTTGGCCGCAATCCACGCACTGGAGAAACCGTAAAGATTAAGGCAACCAAACTTCCCAAGTTCCGTCCAGGTGCAGAATTCAAGGCCGTCGTTTCCGGTGCAAAGAAAATTGCAACTGCTGCTCCTAAGAAAGCTGCACCAAAGAAGGCAGTAGCAAAGAAGGCCGCTCCGAAGAAGGCAGTAGCAAAGAAAGCTGCACCAAAGAAGGCCGCAGCAAAGAAGGCTCCTGCTCGTCGCAAGTAATTTTTTTTATCACGTAGGTGGTCGTACCCAATGGGTGCGACCACCCACGTATTTCTAGAGCAGTATCCGTCGGTTTTCAGAGTCGATGTGAACCCTTTGCCCAATTCTTGGGGCTAGTAGTCCGGGCATCGCGTAATCGGAGTAGGACCGTTGAAGGCCGGATTCATCGACTGCTGTGAGTGGATCTATTCCGGATATCGTTGCGCTGAACATAGTGGGAGCGCCTAATGCCTTCAATGTATGTTGCCCAACCCCAATGCGAATGGCATCCCATAGGTCTGTCGATGTGTCGACGTCTCGGTGGGCGCCAGGGGAGCCACTAATTTCGACCGCCCCATGCATTCGGTGGTCCGCGCGGGATCGAACGCCAAACCGGGGCTTTGAATCGGATCCCGGCAGGCGAGCCCACATTGTGCTTCCGGTGCCCCCAGAGTCGCAGGTGAATGAACTGTCGTGGTGAGCTGCTTGCTCGAGGAAAAAGTCCACATCCTTTGTACTTAGGCATGGAAGATCACCCAAAGCAATGACAACGCCGTCGCTGGGCGTGACACATTCAAGACCTAGTTCCAAGGCAGGAAGGAGTCCAGTTGAAGAGCGCTCAAGGATGACATCCCCACCAAGATTTTCAACCAAGGCTGCTACTTCTCCATCTGCGGTGATTACGGTGAGTTGAGCCACATTCGCCGAACCCAGGAGTGCCACAACCGTGTCAGCGAGGAAAGCGGCGGCTAAATCATTTCGGTCTAGCCGCGACTTCGAGTTGTGAAGTGCCTTTGCAGGAATCAATGCGTGCCACTTGACTTCTGGGTGCACAGACTGATCCAACATGGGTCCATTTAATCGGGTTGACAGGTACGCTGATGCGGTGGCTGGACATACGACGAGGCGATCGAAGATCGGTCTTGGTTTTCGGATTGCCGTGTTCTTCGGCCTCCCTTTTCTCACGCTCTTCACCAAATGGAGTTGGCGAGGTTTCGAGAAACTGTCACAGCATGATGGGGGCATTATTGTCGCGACCAATCACACCTCATGGTTTGACCCGTTGGCCGTGGCTCATCCACTTTGGGCACATGACCGTCCGCCTCGATTTCTGGGTAAGGAATCCGTTTTCAGGGTTCCGATTTTTGGTTGGATAATTTCCAGTGCTGGGCAGATTCGGGTTTATAGAGAATCTAGTGAAGCTGTATTTGCGTTGCGGGACGCGGTTGTTGCCGCGAAATCCGGTGAGTGCGTGGTGGTTTACCCCGAGGGAACTATTACTCGTGATCCACATTTATGGCCCATGCAAGGGAAAACGGGTGCCGTTCGTATCGCTTTAGAGTCAGGTTGCCCACTATTTCCGATGGTGCAATGGGGATCACACAAGGTAATCGGACCCTACAAGAAAGAGCTTCGTCTTTTACCCCGCAAAACAATGTATGTCTGGTTGGGTGAGCCGATGGATCTTGCCAGATATCGTGACAAAGAATTGACTCCTGAACTGCTCCATAAAGCCACAGACGACCTGATGCTCACTATTGCTCATATGGAAGGTGAGATAAGGGGAGAGGCTCCACCGACCGTGCTCTATCGTCATACTGTGAATAACGGGAGCGATCAGTGACGAAGGTTGCCATGATGGGTGGCGGATCCTGGGGTACAGCCTTCGCCGCAGTATTAGCCGATGCGGGATCGCAGGTGACACTGTGGTCTCGGAGTGAGGAAATCGCTGCTGATATCAATACATCTCACCGAAATAGCCGCTATCACCCCGACATTGATTTACCTGAGTCAATCGTTGCAACGACCAATCCTCGAACTGCCCTCGAGGGCGCTGCCATTGTCGTCTTAGCGGTACCCGCACAATCACTTCGAGGGAATTTAATGCAATGGGCGAAGTGGATTGCCCCAGACACTCTGTTTGTGAGCCTAATGAAGGGTATTGAACTCGGGACATTAATGCGCATGAGCGAGGTTATTGTTGAAACTACTGGAGCTAATCCCGATCGCATCTCAGTTGTTTCCGGGCCAAACCTCGCCCGGGAGATCATTGCACGACAACCGACGGCAACAACTGTTGCTGCGCCCACCGAGGCGGGGGCAATTGCTATCCAGAGAGCCTGTACGACGGACTATTTCCGTCCCTATTGGTCAACCGATGTGATCGGTACGGAGATCGGTGGAGCGGTTAAAAACGTGGTCGCATTGGCCAATGGAATCGCGGTCGGCATGGGTCTGGGTGAGAATTCTCAGTCTTCTTTGATCACTCGAGGATTGGCTGAAATTGGCAGGCTTGGAGTTGCCCTCGGTGCCGATCCCTTGACATTTCAAGGACTCGCCGGGGTGGGTGATCTGGTAGCCACCTGTCAATCGCCGCTTTCGCGCAATCGGACTTTCGGCGAGAATCTTGGCAAAGGACTCACGGTGGAGGAAACAATTGCGATCACAAATCAAACTTGCGAGGCGTACAAGAGTTGTCAGCCAATTTTGGAAATGGCGCAAAAGTTGGGCGTGGAAATGCCGATAACGCATGAGGTGGTGGAGGTATTACATTTTGGCAAGCCGCCACGTGAGTTATTAAAATCTTTTATGGCGCGTGACACAAAATCGGAGATTTAGTTGTTAAGGGTTGAGAGCGCTTGATTCAGGTCAGTCCAAAGGTCATCGGGGTGTTCAATTCCAAATGAGAGCCGAATCAAGTTTTCTGGAACTCCATGGCTTTCAAGTGGCCATCTGCGCCGGCGCTCCAATAATGATTCGACCCCACCCAAGCTAGTCGCGTAGGTCCACAGCCGGGTTGATTCGCATATCTGATCAGCGTTACCAACAACTTCAATCGCCGCAATTGTGCCCCAACCGGGATACCTCACCCGTGAAATATTGGGGTGAGACTCTAACTGTGAAACCAAGGTGATCGCGTTGTTCTCTGATTTTTCGTATCGGATAAAAAGAGTTCTCAATCCGCGTAAGGCAAGGTAGCAATCAAATGCACTAGGCATAGCGCCGAGCAACACGCGTCGTACTTGCAGTTGCTCCCAAGCTGTTCGATCCGAAGTGATCACCGCACCCATAAGTAGATCTGAATGGCCACTGAGGATTTTGGTAACACTGTGCAAGACGAAATCGGCACCCATGGACAACGGGTTCTGCCGTACAGGACTTGCAAAGGTGTTGTCGACAATTGTGGTGACACCGCAATTGTTGGCGCGGGTGAGCAGTACCTCAAGTTCAGCGACTTCAAGCAGAGGGTTAGTCGGGGATTCAAGCCAGAGAACGTGGGATTCGGCAAGAAGGTCCGTGATGACCTGGGTCTGGGTGACATCACAGGTGCTCAGTTCGATCTGACCACGTTCGTGTAGTTCGCGCAATCGCACGGCAACTCCGGTGTACGCGGTCGTTGGAGCGATCACTTTCGCACCGATGGGCCACAGATCCATCAGTGCATTGGCAGCAGCCATGCCGGAGGAAAAAATAACGGCATCGCCACCTTCTAATCCTCCTAGGGCCTCTTCCAGAGCTGAGGCGCTTGGATTACCCTCGCGGCTATATTCATAGGCTCCGCCGGCATGGAAAGTGGAAGCGGGAAAAATTGGGGTATTAACTGGATTAGAGGGGGTCGCGGGTGGTCGACCTGAACTGACCACCCAAGTACTGGGATCAATTTCCTTGTAATCCATGTGCACACCTTAATGGCCAGCCCAATAACGTCTCGTTGTTTTGGATTGGGTCGAGATCGGGTCTGTAGATTCAATTCGCGGGTTTTTCCTTGGACAGCACCTCCAAGGATAAAAGCCAAGCCCGCTACGGTGAGGACATGCCTTTTGACTCGAGGACACGGATAGCGCTCGTTTTTGGTGGACGAGGTCCTGAACACTCAATTTCATGTGTGAGCGCGAAGTCAGTGCATGCCGCACTTGTGGATTTGGGTTATGAAGTTTTCTGCATTGGTATCACTCGTGCGGGGAATTGGGTTGAGGTAACTCCTACCGAAGTTGCAGGCTATGTCATCACGGCGAACCATCATCCTGAGGTGGCTGATCGGCCAGAGACCATCCGGCTCGTGATGAATTCAGCGGGGCCAGGTGCGCAGACTGATGGCGGGTTCCATCCGATCTCGGCTGTTTTCCCCGTGGTGCATGGCGTCGGCGGCGAAGACGGCGCCATCCAAGGGCTGTGTCAGAGCATGGGGATTCCAGTCGTTGGTTCGGATGTGCGTTCCTCGGCAATCTGTATGAATAAGTTGACCGCCAAAGAGTTGGTTCGTGCAGCTGGAATTGATTCTGGTAGCTGGTTCGGCCAAAATAATTCACGATTAATCGTGAAGCCGACTGCTGAGGTTTTCCCGTTCCCGTGGTTCGTGAAACCGGTCAACGGGGGTTCCTCAATTGGAATCAGTCGCATCGATTCGCTTTGTGAATACGAACAGGCATGCAGGGAAGCGTTCCTCAGCTCGAATGAGGTAATAGTTGAACAGGGTTTGATTCGCCCGCGTGAGTTGGAAGTTGGGATTCTGGTGGGCGAGTCGGGGATTGAAGCGAGCCCAGTTGGTGAGATTAAGGTTAACGATGATTTTGAATACTATGACTTTGATGCGAAATACATTAGCGATGGCGCAGAATTAATTGTCCCGGCACAACTTGACCCCAATATCGCACAAGAAGTACAACGGATTGCCATTCGAGTCTTCGAATTGTTGGGGTGCGCAGGATATGCGCGCGTCGACTTTTTCCTTGATGGTGAAAGAATTATTTTTAACGAGGTGAATACCATCCCGGGTTTCACCCCAATCTCTATGTTTGCGCGAATGTGGTCATTTGCGGGAATTGATTTTCCGCAAATTGTCGACCAACTAGTTCGGTCAGCCATGGAGAATGCTCAGTCCTAGGAAATATTCAGGTGACCTGGCCGGTTACCCTTCTAGCGAGCTAATAGCTGAACTCAACTCGGTGAGTATTTCAGCCGTTGAGTCGTATTCGCTTGGGAGAGAAACCTCGACGAATTCACTAGTTTCGATTGAAGTGAATCTCACCCCAGCCTGCAGTTCCTCGGGATACCAATTGACGTTGTTGACCGTGAGAAGTTGACTTGTTTGTGAATAGGCTTCCGGTGCTTTCACGCCGCAACGCAGCACAATGGCTGGGTCTCCCCAGGCTTTAGTGCCAGGGGAGAGGGGATGTGTACCTCGCAAGAGTGCCCCGCCAAGACCGACGGGGAGGATTGCACCTAATTCGATACAAAACTGGTTATTTGATCCTGGGGCGGGTTCAACATTTAGGGACGAGCTGCAAGCACTGGCGCTCACCACGATGGTGAGGCAGCAAGTGAGCCCACCTAATTTCCTAGCCAAGGTTCACGACGGGACAGGTTAATGTTCGGGTGATCCCTGGGACTGATTGAATCTTTGCAACGACAAGTCGACCGAGTTCGTCCATGGTGGCTGCTTCAGCTTTAACAATGACGTCGTACGGTCCAGTCACATCTTCAGCGACTGCTACCCCGGATATTTTTCGAATCGACTCGACGACGGTGCTCGCCTTGCCTACTTCTGTTTGAATTAATACATATGCTTGGACCGACATGGCCTCACTCTATATTTGAGTGGAGAATTTTACCCCGAAGATCACCCGAAAGGCTCAAAGTTGTGAGTTCCGATCCCAGTAGTGCCACTCTTGCCGCTCTTGGTGAATCAGGTTTGGTCGCCAAAATTTTGGCACGGATTGGTGAATCTCAGGTTGAGAGTTCGAGTATTGAGATCGCAGCAGGTGATGACGCGGCAGTCATGGGTACTTCAGGATCTTCATTTGTTCTTAGCGTCGATATGTATGCGGAGGGGAAGCACTTTCGAACAGACTGGTCAACGGCGATTGAGATTGGTCGACGTTGCGCGGCGGCCTCTCTCGCCGATGTATGTTCAATGGGAGCCGTTCCGGTCGGGGCTCTTCTTGCGATTGGATTGCCTGCTTCGACTACTTCACATTGGGCCGACGAATTCATGGCGGGCTTCATGCAAGAAATAGGCGACGCGGGTTCGATACTTCTGGGTGGTGATGTCAGCGGATGTGAGAGCATCGTGATTTCAGTTACCGCATTGGGAACCGTTGTTTCCGGAACCGCGATTACTCGCGGTGGTGCGCGCGCAGGAGACATCATTGGCATTTGTGGTCGATCTGGGATGGCTGCTGGCGGGCTTCGGGTGTTGCAGCGCGGCCTGCGCTCACCACGAGCATTGGTTGACGCGTTTCGAGTCCCTGAAATTGATTACACGGCAGGGACAAGAGCGGCTAAAAGTGGAGCGACCTCGATGATCGACATTTCTGATGGACTAGTGGCCGATCTGCAACACATTGCACGTGAATCAGGTGTTGGAATCGAAATAGATACCAAGAAAATTGTGGTTCCCGTAGAGTTAGGGACAACTGCCGCGGCATTTGGCGCCGACCCCATGGCTTGGATCTTGGCAGGAGGGGACGATCATGCATTCGTCGCAACCTTCCCACCCAAGAAGCGACTGCCAACAGGCTTTGCGGAAATTGGAAAAGTGGTGCCCGACCCTATCGGCGAAGTTCTCGTTGACGGAGTGCTCTACCGGGATGCGTACGAAGTTTCGCCCGGCTTCCAACATTTTTCGTCGTAGCGCACGAGTGACGGAGTGTTTAGGAGGCGCGCGCTACTTTACCGGCTTTGATACACGACGTGCATACATTCAGACGCTTGGGGGTTTTGCCGACCAGGGCGCGAACGCGCTGGATATTGGGATTCCAGCGACGGTTGGTCTTGCGCTGTGAATGGGAAACGTTATGCCCGAAGCTAGGGCTCTTTCCGCAGATATCGCAGTTTGCAGCCACAATGACTCCTTCGGTCAATTTAAAGAGGTGGATCCAGGCGGACCCGGTTGGAAATGTAGGCCTAATGCGAGAAGATTGCTCACCTCGTGCTAAACCCTGCGAAGAATAGCCGATCAACTGCAATGTGATGAAGGAGGGGCCATGGGAGAGTCAATCGCCGAATCAGCCAATGCCCCGAGCTCGAGTTTCACCTTGCCCATCTTGCACACCTGGCTTGTTGAAGCTCAGCGTTCATTGCGGGCCACACGTGAAGAAATTGACGCTCTCAACGTTTTCCCTGTTCCTGACGGGGATACGGGAACAAACTTGTACCTCACGGTGGAAGCCGCGTGCGCTGCATTTATTGAGCCATGCGAGGACCTGGCCGCAGCGGCCCTTGGGGTGGGTCGCGCGGCTATCTTAGGGGCCAGAGGGAACTCCGGGGTAATCTTTTCGGCCCTGCTGCGTGACTTAATGGCCGAACTAGCAAAAAGCCCAGAAAACTTTGCACATGCCCTTTCCGAGGGTGCCAGTGGCGCTTATCGAGCCGTCGCTTCACCGCTTGAAGGAACAATTCTCACGGTGGCCTCCCACTCAGCCCAAGAAGCTGTATTGGTTGCTTCTCGGGGTGCAGACCTTGCAGAGGTGGCGATTGCTGCAGCTGACGCCGCATACAACTCGTTACTACTCACGCCAGATTTGCTGATTCAACTCCGTGATGCGGGTGTGGTCGACGCAGGCGGCCGTGGGTTAGTTGTCGTGCTGGACGCATTGGTCACAGTGCTTACAGGCAGTACACCTCGGCGCACGGATCATGCCGTTCACCCTGTCGCCCGATATCCGAGACCAGGGCAGTCTGAAGATTTCTCGAGCGGCGAGATTGAATGTGAAGTGATGTATCACTTTGAGGCGAACGAGAGTGCTCAGTTACGAAATGTGTTGGAGAGCCTTGGATCGAGCGTAATGGTTGCCGGGATTGATTCATTGTGGAAAGTCCATGTGCACGTCCCGCTAAACCGGGTATCGGATTGCATCAATGCTGGGTTACTGCGGGGAATTGTGTCTCAGATTTGCGTTGAACCACTGGACCTACATTCAGCAAACCGAGTTCATTCGGAATCGACCGAGATTCGCTCCCGGATTTTAATTGCGGTCACACACGGGGAGGGTGTCCAGCGCCTGCTGGAGTCACTTGGAGTCACATGTATTCCCACTCCTGCTCGCCAGCAACCTTCTGCCGCTGAGATCATCGCAGCAATCAAGGGAAGCCAAGCCAGGGAAATAGTCATTCTTCCTGCCGATCGCGATACGCATCCAGTCGCTGACATTGCCGCATCGGACATGCGATCCATGGGCTACCGGGTATCGGTAATCCCCAGTCGTGCCATAACTCAATCATTGGCCGCCATTGCTGTCCACGATCCCGCACTTGAGTTCGACCGTGATGTTGTCTCGATGACTCGGGCGGCCAGCGCCACCCGTTATGGCGCAATTACGCGTGCAACACGAGATGTTTTGACCATGGCTGGCGCTTGCAAGTCCGGTGATTACCTCGGGCTGATCGATGGTGAAATTAGTGTTATTGAGAGCAGCCTCCTGACAGTAAGTAAAAAAATTGTACGGAGAATGCTTACCCCCGGGGCCGAATTATTGACGATTGTCACGGGTAGTGAATTGACAGACTCAGAAATTGAATTATTCCTGACGTGGGTTAAAGCGAGCTATCCATTGATCGACCTTGAACTTGTTTCAGGTGAGCAGCCATTGTGGCCGTTCATTTTTGGGGTCGAATAGCGTGAGTGGGATTGATGGTTTTTTAAGTACACCCCTCAAGGAACTTATTGGTGGCAAAAGTGCCGCAAGTCTGGAAAAGGCTTTCGGAATCACCCGAGCAGGGGAGCTCCT
>JAFMCP010000135.1 GCA_017857705.1 Candidatus Nanopelagicales bacterium | reverse complement strand
TACGCGGTACGGCATCCATGGCCAGTGCGGTGATGCGTCGACGCGCTAGATCCGCAACGAGGTCAGGGTTGATCGCTGGGCTGACCAAGGAGATGACGGTCGTGCCCTCGCGGAGCCGATCAAGTTGCGCAGCCGAGGGCGCGTTAATGCCGAAGATGATGTCAGCGGCAGCGGGATCTCCGATCGATGCACCCGCCGCGACGTAAGAATCATCAGAGAATGATGATTCGGCGCCAGCGCCTGACTCGATCACGATGCCGTACCCGAGCTCGATCAGCTTCTCGACGGTAGTGGGCGTGGCTGCCACCCGGGTTTCCCCGGGAAGGGCCTCCTTGAGGACTCCGATGATCACTGAACACTCCCGATGTCAGGCGTTGAAAGCTGCACGGCGCAGCAGTGGACGTCAATATAGTGGTGGCCACCGTAGTGCACCCAGCGAGGTGAGTGGGCGAAATCGCAAAAATGCGATTCACCCATTCAACCAGCAGCCGAGTTACGACATTCCTTCTGTGGTTGACCGCCGCAGCAGAAGCTGGCTCCCTCATCGACAATCAGTATTAGATGGTTGCTTACATCCCTTGAATGACGAGGCGTATTCCGCGGAATGGGTTGATGGAGTAGCCGGGAATCGTTTGCGGCGTAACTCCCACGGCAGATAGCCACATCTGGTAAGCGGTAGCTGTTACTACGCCACCGTGCCAACGACGCCACACCACATCAGGGTCACCAAGCTCGGGCGGTGGAGCGATGGTGTCTGTGATCTCGACCACGTTGCCACCTTGATCAAGGGTTCCCCACGGCGAGCGCGTGAGTGCTTGTCCCACGGTACTCACGTTGCCGACATATGAAGGGAACGGTTTGAAAGGGGTAGCCGCGCATTGCGCTGCCGTGAATTGGGTTGGGCACCAGTCCGGAGCCACACCCGGGGTTGCTTCATATGTGGCAAGTGGTTGAGTGCCGGCGTTTGTCACATTCCCATTTGCGTCGAGCTGCGTTGGGCTGGGCTGTTCCCCTTCTTCGCAACCCGAGGTGTCAACTGGGCAGTTCACAAAGATGCCCGGATTGGTGGGGTAGTCCCAGTAGGAGAACTTCCCGCCGCCCTTGGGGTCAAAGTAGGCGGCTTTGATCCATTCATTTTGGCTGGACACCATAAAGCCTGAGTTCGTGTTGCGAGTGGCTCTACGATTTTTCATGGAGTACATGCCGGTTTCCGTCTTGGGTGACAAGCGAACGGTGTACGTGGTTTGCTCGAGTTGATCGCCGGTTACCGTGGTGACGAAGTTGGTTTTCTTGGACAGCACCTTGCCGTTCTGCAGTGAGTTAGAGAAGCGGGCTGCTCGAGTGAAATCCGCGGAGTTGTACGGCTTGTTTGCCCACGCAGGTGAGGCAACGTAATACCTCTGTCCTACTGGCGCCTTCAAGTTCCTATTGATCGAGCCGAATTTGGCCCAGACGTTGGAACTCTCTGGTGCATCCCACAGCAGGTGGCGATTGCCACCGAGTGGATCGACCGTGTTCAGGAACACAACCCACTGCGCCACTGTCAATTCTGTCTCCGCAATATCGAATGCGTAGGGCACACTTCCAACCGCCATGCAGGAGGTGGATGCAACCTTTTGCACGGATGGGTCTGGTGCTGCCTGAGTCGCCGCCATCACACCCGGAAGCGCTGCTTCGCAGGTGGCTTGGGATTCAAAAACGTCGTTGTAGAACGGGATAATCCATGCGGACGGATTATTCGGTGCCGCCACGGTGACCGTGGTGAGTGAAATGACGTTCGGGGTGCGCGATTGCCGCAAAGCTATTTGGGAAACCGTGTTAGACACCGAGTTCGCAACATAAAGATTGCCCGCTGCATCGGAGGTAATTCCCACCGGACGTCTGCCAGGTATCGCAATGATTCGTGATTCACCACCAGGCTTTAGCTGCGAGACCGTGTCTGATCCATCATTTGTGATGTAAATATTTCCGTTGGGATCAATGGTGATGCCGATGGGACGACGACCGGTATTCCCCACGATCGTCGAGGTTCCATCAGCTGTGATTCGTGAGACGTTCGCCGAGTTCCAGTTCGCTGTGAAGATAGCCCCGGAAGGGTCGATAGCAATCGCCTGTGGCCATCCGCCAGTTGTTCCAAAAGTTGATGCCACACCGCTGGGCGTGATCTTCGTGACCGTGTCGGAACCTTCATTTGCCGTGTACACATTGCCCGCGGGATCAAGGATGATTCCGAGTGGGTGAATACCCGTTGCAGCAAGCGTCTCTGAGACACCTTCAGCGCTGATCTTGGTTACCGTGCTGTCGATGTAGTTCGAGGTGTAAACGTTGCCCGCTGAATCCACTTGGATTCCCATCGGCTTTTGTCCGGTTGTGCCGAATACAGAGGAAACCCCGGCTACTGAAATTCTGGTGACCGTGTTGTCACCAATATTCGAGGTGTAAACATTCCCTTGGGAATCCAGCGCGATCCCCATCGGTGTCTTGCCCGTTGTTCCAAAAACAGTTGAGACGCCAGACGCAGTAATTCTCGTGACATTGTTTGCTCGCGAGTTGGCCGTGTACACGCCACCAAAGGGATCAACGACCACTGAGATCGGACCAGCGCCTGTCTTACCTAAAACCGTCGAAGGACGACTATCTGTCGGCTTCTCAACTCCCGTGGCCACTGTCGGTGCTGAAACAAACGCAAGAAGTAAAGCAACGGCTGAGGCGACAAATATTTTTCTATTCACTCCCGCACAGTACTCCAGCAAACTCTTGAACAGAAACACGGAAATGTCCAAACATATGTTTTAGGAAACTCAAATGCCTCCCGAGATCCCAAACCGAACCGCTGTAAGCAATCAGCCTGACGGGAGCTCGTCGAAGAGCCGTTTGGCCTCCGCATCACTGACCTGAATTCCGAACTCGGTTGACAGCAGGTCGCTGAGCTGGGGTGCACTGGTGATTCTGCTCGCGGTGTGCGCGTCGCCACGCAGCACCCGGTACTCGCGGTTAACTAGCGAGCGCACCTCGTCGTCCAAGATGAGCGAGGCGACCAGGTTGTTGACGAAAACGGCATCCGGGTGCCGGTGCGAGTAGAAGTGGCCCAGCTCGCAGTCGGACTGCCCGTAGTGCGCGAGATCGAAGCGGTACAGGGAGTAGTGGTCGCCGTCCACGATCGGCTGCATGTGAAACTCGCCCGGCCGCGCCTCGTGGACGCGGAAGCGTGCATCGTCACCTGTCCTAACGGAGCCCGGCATGGGCACGGGAAGGGGCGGCCCGAGGTGACCGAACCCGACGTCGACGACGAACTGGCGTCCGTCAACCTCGACGAGCGCCATACGATGGGTGAGGCCCGGGTGGATGTCCTGGTTATGGATCACCCGAGCGAGCTGGATGCTCGCATCGAAGCCCAGTTCCTCGAGGACCT
>JAFMCP010000134.1 GCA_017857705.1 Candidatus Nanopelagicales bacterium | reverse complement strand
GGCTCAATAAAAACTTCTAGGATTCCGCCACAGGTCAGTCCTACCGCAAATGCGTCATCGTCACTGACCCCGTAACGTTCGAATCGGGGAATGCCGTCTGCGATTACTTCGGTGCAGACTTCAAAGAGAGCACCTTCCACACACCCGCCACTGACACTCCCGACAGCCTCACCCTCGGGTGTAACCAACATTGATGCTCCAGCAGGTCTGGGGGCCGAGCGCCAAGTTTGGACAACGGTCGCCATCGCGGCGCCACCAGATTGATGAGCAGCTAATAGTTCAGTGATTACTTCTCGCATCGTGATTCAAGTCTAAGTCCATGCCATGGAGTTATTCAAACAACCTGTATTGTGCCGGTTTTTGGCTATCATCCACATATTCGACAACGGTCGTCATGGGAACCAAAATCGGGAAAAGGTGATTCAGGTGTACGACATCGCTTTGAGTGTCGCGGCATGTGTTCGTTCTGGCACACGAGCGGATGTTGCCTGGATGGTGTTGCCGATTGCATCTGATCAAGCATTGGCCTTAACCCCGGGTGGAGGAAGGATTGGCCAGTTAGCATCTGGAGCCTTTGATGGTTTGCTGACCGACGCGGCAGCCCGACGACTATCAACGGGTCGTCTGGTGGACCATGTGGTGAGCGAGATGGAAAGTCCCATTTGCGAACTCCCCGCAGGGACCGCCGTTCAGTTCCTTGTAGTCCCCGCGGAACAGTTCCCATCCCAGACTTGGTCACTCTTACTCGATCACAGTCCGTTGGTCGTTGTAGCGGCAATGTCGAAAGACATGGTTACGGCCATAAATATTGAGCCCGGCGGCGCCGATGCGCGACCATTGATTAACGTGGAAATGGACTCGATCACAACGGTCATCGCACCGACACCCCGACTAATAATTGCGGGAGGAGGCCCTATCGCCGACGCGCTCGCAGCGCAGGCAGCCTTAATTAATTGGAAGGTCGTGATTGAGCCGCGCCCCGATGCCGTGGCAGGGCTGGCTGCAACCCTGTCTCCGCTCGATTCTGTGGTAGTAATGGGCCACGACGTTGAAGTTTCATCAGGGTGCCTCATGGCCGCTTTGGAAAGTGACGCGGGGTACATAGGCGCACTGGGTTCACTGGCAATGCAGAACTCCCGGGCCGACTGGCTCGCCTACCGAGACGTCACAGAACTGTCCCGAGTTCACGGACCGGCCGGTCTCGATATTAAGGCTGCCACGCCCGCAGAAATCGCCGTCGCGATCGTGGCCGAGGCGATGGCGGTTCACCGGCAATAAAAAATAATAATATAAATTTTCCCTGTAAACCCTGCATCCAGGACATAGGCTTGCCATACTGCCATTAATTATCAGGTATCCAAAGATGCAAGTCAGCTGAAGGGGCCAAATATGCCGGTTGAATCCTCAGGGCAGGAACGCGGAAATCCGCGCATGTTTGCTCTCATTGAAAACTCCCCGAAATCAGGCGATAGCCCAACTGTGTGGGCTTTTCCACAGTTCGTTGAATTCCTGAAAGTTGCGGGCCAACCTGTTCAAGGACCTTGGCCGCCGCACCAAGAGCCGCGCCCGGATCCTGATGCAGATTCCATGCCAACAGCAGTCCCCGACACCGGTCGCTAAAACAGGAGAGGAACGAATGTATCCGTCACGATTTTCCTACGACGCACCAGCTTCCGTCGAAGAAGTTATTGCGATCCTTGACCAAAATGGTGGTGAGGCAAAAGTATTAGCAGGAGGCCAGAGCCTGATCCCGATGCTCAAACTTCGCTTCGCCTCTCCTGCGCGCGTAGTTGATATCAATGGGATTCCTGGTTTGGAATACCACCGCCTTGATCCCGACGGTACTTTGCGCATTGGAGCCTTATGTCGACACGAGGATCTGGAATTCAGCGAGATTCTTGGGAATTTCCCCACGTTGTCCCAGGCATCCTCTCTCGTGGCAGATCCAATGGTGCGTACACGTGGAACTTTTGTTGGTTCACTGTGCCACGCTGATCCGCAAGGCGATTGGTCCGCAACCATGATTGCTCTTGGGGGAAAAATCATTGCGCAAGGACCAAACGGTCGCAGGGAAATTGAAGCCCGTGACTTTGTCCTCGGCCCATTTGTCAATGCCCTCGCATTTAATGAGGTTGCCGTGGAAGCAACCGTTCCGCCGGCTAAGGGAAAAGCTCTCGGTGGTTATCTAAAGTTGGAGCGGCGCGTCGGTGACTTCGCCACTGCTTCGGCTGCAGTGGCCCTAGACGTTGACGGTGACATTGTGACGCGTGCCGGATGTGCACTTGCTGGAGTCGGTGGCCGCACCATAGATGCAAACGACGCAATCTCAATATTGGTCGGTAAATCTTTGAATGCGGAGAGCATTAAAGAAGCGGCGGAAGCAGTTGCTGCTGCCGCGGAGCCGCGCACCGATCACAGGGGATCTTCTTCCTATAAGCGTCACATCGTGGAAACTTTTGTCACTCGAATACTGTCAAATATTGTCAACAGCGAGCAGAAAGCAGCCTGAACATGACTAGCCTCTATGACGAAGTACAGGCAGCGCCTGCTGCAGGAGTGGAAGTTCGCCGGATCACAGTTAATGTAAACGGAACGGATAGAACCGTTGATGTGGAGCCACGACTGCTTCTCGCGCACCTATTGCGCCAAGCATTGCAACTCACTGGAACGCACAGTGGTTGCGACACGTCCGGTTGTGGCGCATGTACGGTGTTAATGGATGGCCGTCCCGTTAAGAGCTGCACAGTATTAGCGGTTCAGGCAAACGGTAGAGAAGTCGAAACGGTGGAAGGTCTTGCCACCGCAAGCGAATTGCACCCCATTCAAGAGGGATTCAAAGAGGAGCACGGTCTCCAATGCGGATTCTGCACTCCCGGCATGATGCTCTCAGCCAAGGCGCTGCTTGAACGAAATCCCGATCCAACCGAAGACGAAGTACGTTGGGCATTATCTGGCAACCTGTGCCGCTGCACCGGCTACCAAAACATCGTTAAGTCAGTCCTTTGGGCTGCAAAGAAAATGCGCGAACAAAATCAGGAGGCATGATGGCACCGCTCGACGAACTCAAAATTGGTGGCATGGGTGCGAGCCGCCGCCGTGTAGAAGACAACCGTTTCATTCGCGGTAAGGGTCGTTACGTTGATGACATCGTATTGCCCGGAATGTTGCACGTGGAAATTCTGCGCAGCCCCGTGGCACACGCCCGCATTAAATCTATTGATACCAGCGCCGCTTGGGAGGTTCCCGGAGTTCGACTTGTTATGACCGGAGAAACCATGGCCGCTCGGAATTTGGCATGGATGCCAACCCTCTCTTATGACACACAAGCAGTGCTCGCAACAGACAAGGTTCGTTTTCAGGGGCAAGAGGTCGCAGCGGTTGTTGCAGACAACCCGTACATCGCCAGAGATGCACTCG
>JAFMCP010000133.1 GCA_017857705.1 Candidatus Nanopelagicales bacterium | reverse complement strand
AAAAGTAGCGCGGCGGCAAGCCCGGATGTAAATCGACCAAGAATGAGAATTTCAACATTTGGAGCAAACGCCGACAGGAATGCTGTGGGGACCGTTAGGACTGCGCCAAGAACAAACATCAGCTTGCGACCGAAGCGATCAGCAATTGCACCAAAATACAAAACCGTTGCCGCAAGGCCCATTGCAAAAGCGTTGGCAACCGCTGTCAGTTGGTCTTGGCTCGCATTGAGTTCACGCCCGATCGAAGGCAATGCCACATTCGCGACGCTCAGCGAGATGTTTGAAACGATCGCGCCGGTGACAAGAGCCAGTAATACGAGCTGGCTCTTGGGCGGTCGATCTGTTTTCTGCGGTCCATTTGACGTTGGCAAAGTACTGGACACTGCGTCAGGGTATTGCATCCATGGTCGTGGCAATGGTGGGTTAGACAAAATAACGAGCGCGCTTAACTCCCCACGGGGGCCAAACTCCGAGCTATTCGCACTAGTTGCTGTGCGGAAAGATTGTTGCCGCCATAGGTTTCGATCCAGATTCGAGTTGGGCGTAATCCGTTTGCTCCAGGCAGTGTCACCTCAAGGTGCCCGCCGTACTTGATGACATCGGCCTTAGTGCATTTCTTGGAGGAAGCGGGATCGCAGTAGGCCTGAACGAATGCTTTGGATCCATTTACTGAGGTTCGTAGGACCGTGGCTCCATTGGCAATATCCCAACACATGGGGTTTCCCTCGGTGATTGTGAAGTTGCGGCCATTACCTTTTCCGTATTGCACGGTCAAGTTTTGTTCCGTGCCCTTTTGGCAAAGATCATTTCCGCCCAAGTGCCGAGCCTTGAGTCCAGCGGTGAAGGAGGGTTCATAAACCGTGTAGGTCACTCCGACCTGCATGTTTTCATAAGCATCGCTTGACCCCATGGCCTGAACGGGTGCAGCAGCACCAATGATGAAGGCGGTGGCGGCAATCACTCCAAGAACTCGCTTCACTTTGTGTCCTTTCGCGTAGTCAGACCTATATATTCTCACGAGAGGAGCCCATTACCGGTTTCATCAATAAACTCGCGCAGGCCGCTCACGCCACCCTCGCAATATGGGATCCAACTTGACCCTGGATTCCGCCGCCTGCAATTCGAGTGCCGCGCGCTCTATCAACCGATCGACTAATTCAGACACATTAATTACTTATGAACTATGAACTATGAACTATGAACTATGAACTACGAGACGCGACACGAGTCGTTACTGCCCGGCAGGCGAGACCGATTCTGATACATCACTGGACCCAAAGTGCGGAGTGCATGTCGGAGACCAGGAATGAGCATGAGGTTGCCCATGTACCGATATGGGGCGCGAGCTGAGCGCAGCATTTCTGCCATCCCTAGTGGCCCGATAATGTGAGTGCCGTCAGTGCGCATGAGGACTGGACCTTCTAGAACGTCGGCTTCACTGACTCCCAAGTCTGCTAGATCAACGCTTTGGTAAGCCATAATGTCAACGGGCGGTCGGACCTTTGCCCGAATGGCATCCGTGCCCTTCTGACACACTCCACAATCACCATCAAAAAGAAATATCGGGCGAACCAAGGTTTTCATGAGCTAAGCATATACCCCGGGGGGTATCTACGGGTCGTGTGCCTCGTTCCGATCCCACATCCTGTGGCAGGCATTCTTGACTTTATGGTTCACAACATGTGACCTATCCCTCATCTAACGCGTTAATTGGGTCTCAACATTGTCGCGAACGTGTCGCAGTGCGAAATATGCACATAGATTGTTTATTGAAATTAAAGATCTGAACAGATCGGATCGCCGTCAATTTATGGAGTGGAGTTAAACAATGAAAAAATTCGCAAAGAAATTTGCGGTACTAGCAGCGGTTTCAGCGCTCACGCTGACTGCATGCTCGAGTGATTCAGATGCTGGCGGCAGTGACCAAGGAGATACCGTTGCTGCACTCAACAGCCTCAGTGGGATTTCACTTACAGTGGGGTCAAAGGACTTCGACGAAGCCCTTGTTCTGGGAGAAATGTTGGTCCAAGCATTTGGTGCAGCAGGCGCTGAAGTCGGTAACCAAGTTGGTCTGGGTGGCACCAGTGTCGCTCGCACCGCGTTGACTTCGGGTGAGATCGATGTGTACCCCGAGTACAACGGAACCGGTTGGGCCGTGCACCTTGAGCAGGAAGATCCCAGCTTTGATTCGGCGCAATTAACCGCAGATGTCAAAGAGTTGGATTTTGAGAAGAACAACATTGTGTGGATTGGGCGTTCACCGTTCAATAACACGTATGGATTCGTCTCGAGCCCCGAAGTGACAGAGGCGAATGGTGGACCGTTCACCACTCAGACCTTTATGGAATATGTACGCGACAATCCTGATGCAACAGTGTGCATGGAGACTGAATACCCTGACCGCCCAGACGGTCTGATCTTGACCGAAGAAGCTACGGGTATTGAAATGCCTGATGCTCAGGTCAGCATCTTGGACACCGGTGTGATCTACACGGAAACCGCAAACAACGTTTGTACTTTCGGTGAGGTTTACACCACTGATGGTCGTATTCCCGCACTTGACCTCACCTTGGTTCAAGACACAGGAATCAACATCGTTTACAACGTGTCAGCCACGATGCGCGGCGAAACTTATGAACAGGCCCCAGATCAATTTGAGGCAATCGTCGCAGCAATTTTGGAGCCACTGGATAACGACACCATGGCTGAGTTGAACAAGCGGGTTTCCGCTGACGGTGAAGAAGCCTCGGTTGTTGCCAAGGACTTCCTCGTGACGAACGGAATCATCGCAGGTTAGTTGTTGTGGGCGTGAGGACAGGTTTCCTGTCTTCACGCCCATATCTATTTCCCTTAGTGATCAATAAACGAAGGAACTTGCATGGATGGCATTCTGAGTTGGTTCACGTATCTATCAACTCGCGGGGATCTGGTCACGGAGACCCTTATTCAAACGTTGACCTACGTAGTTTTAGTGACGCTTTCTGCCAGCATATTCGCAGTCTTATTGGGAATTGCCACGCGTAATCGTCCATTCGCAAAAGAGTTGTCCATGTCGATTGCGAGCGTTTTCCTTACCATCCCCAGCCTCGCGCTTTTCACCATTTTTATTCCCATCGTTGGTTTGGGATTTAAGCCGTCCTTCATCGCACTATTTCTCTACGCATTGCTTCCGATTATGCGTAACACGACCGCTGGACTTGATTCTGTGGATGCCAGCGTTTTGGAGTCGGCCAAGGGTATGGGTTTGACCCCGACGCAGATCTTGCTGAAAGTGCAATTACCGCTCGCATGGCCCATCATGCTCGCCGGAATTCGAGTCTCCGCACTACTGACAGTGGGTATCTCGGCAATTGCCACGCTGGTTGCAGGCGGTGGTCTCGGTGACTTCATCAAGAGTGGACTCGCCCGTCTTCCTTTGCCTAATTCATTGGAAGCAATTTGGACAGGTGTGATCTTGTCCCTCGCTTTAG
>JAFMCP010000132.1 GCA_017857705.1 Candidatus Nanopelagicales bacterium | reverse complement strand
TTGCTGCTCACCACATCGAATCTCTACTTGCGAGCCGTTAGACGAGGGCAAATGCCTGTTCCATTTCTTGCAGTGGGTGGGAAAGAAGTCGACCGAAGGCAACTTCGGCTGCGCCAACGAGTGGGCTATCAAGGGATAAAGAAGGCAATAAAATTTCAGCTCGCGTTTTCCTATCGGGCCGCGACTGATCAACCCGCCTATTTACCACTTCACTGATGTACGGATAAATATCAGCCAAGTGCCCCCCGAGAACTATGTAATTGGGATCAATACTGTTCATCAAGTTCACAAGGCCGACACCAACCCACTCACCCACTTGATTCAAAGTCTGTTTCATTTTCTCCGGGTCACTTTTTCCTAACTCGAGGAGTTCAGGAAATGAATCAGGACCCGTTCGCAGGCCTGCCGCGGACAGAATCGCATCCCGCCCAACTTCAGTCTCCCAACATCCCTGGCTGCCACAGTTACATGGTTGGCCGTTTGGATTCACCACAAGATGACCAAGTTCTCCGGCGTAACCACTTCCGCCCGTTAACACCTGCCCTCCCAAAACGACTCCGCCACCAACGCCCACATCTCCCGAGAGGTAAACCACACTCGACGAAGTTGTTGCGGCCCCGCGTACGTATTCGGCGATCGCACCAAGGTTTGCATCGTTACCGAGAACGACACTGGGACAAACACCCATGTGCGATCGAAACGCCCTTTCAATATCTTGCCCGAATGGCACGTCAATCCACCCAAGGTTAGGTGCCTTCCGAACGAAACCAAGTTCGGTCTCAACAACACCAGGAATCGCAATTCCCACTCCAGCCCAAGTGGCACCTAGCGGAAGTTTGGTGAATAGTTCATCTGTGCTTTCCAATATTGCGGCGATTGCATTCTCAACCGGATAAGGGCCATCAAGTCGTGGCCGGTGCAATGTGGCTAGGACCTCACCGCCGAGACCAATTGCCGCACACACAATGCGATCAACTCTAAGGTCAAATGCAAGGACAAAAACATTTTTGCTCTTTGAACGGACAACGAGCGAGGGACGACCGCGTGATCCACCGACGCCCGATACTTCTTCAACCAAATCAGCACCTGCTAGGTCGCTGACAAGTGAACCAATTGTGCTGCGATTGAGCCCGGTAAGAAAAACGAGATCTGAACGACTCAACTCACCATCTTCGTGTAAATGTCTCAGTACACGAGCTAGATTGTGTCGCTTAACTTCATCGGGTGTGACAGGTGTTGGTTTCAGCATGGCACATGCGTGTTAACGCATCACTCCTTGGGAACGTTTTCGTGAGAGTGCGTCGGCGCCAGCCGCGATCATCAAAACTGCACCTGTGATCATCAACTTCACACCGGCCGAATAACCCAAAAGCCCCATACCGTTATCAATGACAGCAACAACAGCTCCACCAATCAGTGCGTCATGAATGCGGCCACGACCACCGAAGAGACTTGTTCCACCGATGACCGCTGCGGCAATGGCATTTAGCACGATGAACTTACCCGCGTTTGGATCGACCGATGCAGCGCGCGATGCGAAAACAATTCCCGCGAATGCTGCCGTTCCCGAACAGATTGTGAACACGGTAATGCGAATTCGGCTCACACTGATTCCGGCGCGACGCGCAGCCTCGACATTGCCGCCCACCGCGTACACGTGACGCCCGAATGTTGTTCGGTTCAAAATAAACCCGAATACCAATGTCAAAATAACAATAATTGGGACAATGATGGGTACGCCGCTTAACGGATTTAATTCCGGATTCGTGCTTCGCTCCAGACTCAAAGCCCACACGATTGCAAAACCGACTACCGCCATTGTCGCTGTTTTAATCAGGATCATGGAAAGCGCTGTTGCCGCAAATCCGCGTGCAAGCCGACGGGTCCTACCTAGGTAAGAAGTTAAGAAATAGCCAACTATTATCACGACATAGAGAGCCCAGCCGAGCCAGATTGGCAGATTTTGATTCTGGATTGACAGGATGACACTGTCCGTTATTCGTATATTTCCACCCACTCCGATGATCACCAGAATTAGGCCTTGGAAGGCTAAAAATAGTGCGAGGGTGACCACGAAAGAAGGGATACCGATCTTGGCCACCAAGAATCCGATGAAGAGGCCAATTGCAATTCCAGCGAGCAATGCGATAGCAACTGCGATCGGCCAAGCTAGGCCCCAGCGCGAGAGTGAAACTGCCAGAAGTGCGCCGGCGACCCCTGAGGTCACACCCGCAGAGAGATCAATCTCTCCTAATAGCAGGACAAAAATCAAGCCCATGGCCAAGATCATGACAACAGCTGCTTGAGTGAAGAAGTTTGCGAAGTTCAAAGCCGTGAAGAAAACTGGATTTGCGAGTGAAAAGAGAACCACTAAAACTATGAGCCCAATAACAGCGGGGAGTGATCCCATTTCGCCGCTTCGGACCTTGGTGCGATAAGCACTCCACGACTCAGCGACACCACTTCCCTTGGTCTTCATGTACTGGGGAACCTCAACGTCTGCACTCATTAAATTGCTCCGTTCTGGGCCAACAAGTCCGTTTTTCCGCCGGTAATGTACTCAACAATTTCCCCGCTAGTGGTCTCGTCGACACGTAGTCGCGTGACCATGGTTCCGAGATAGAGGACGTAGACGTAGTCCGCCACTTGGAATATGTCTTGGAGGTTGTGGGAAATGATCACTACTCCCAGCCCCGCATCAGCGAGTCTGCGCACTAACGCAAGCACCTGCTCGGTTTGAGCGACACCTAGTGCCGCGGTTGGTTCGTCGAGAATGACCACTTTGTTATTCCACAGTACGGAACGGGCAATGGCAACAGTCTGACGCTGGCCGCCCGAAAGACTGGAAACTTTCTGTCGCAAGGAAGATACGGTTCGAACTGACAGTGATTGCAGTGTCTCGCCGGCGCGAGCTTCCATGTGAGCTTCGTCGAGTGCTACTCCGCGCTTCAATTCCCGGCCTAGAAACATGTTTTGAACTATGTCGAGGTTGTCGCAGAGTGCTAGGTCTTGGTAGACGACCTCAATTCCCAATTCCGCGGCTGCTCGTGGATCATCAAGCTTGACTTCTTTTCCTTCGAAGTAAATTGCTCCACCGTCAAAAGGTTGAATACCCGCCAAGCCTTTAATGAGGGTTGATTTTCCTGCGCCATTGTCTCCCACGAGTGCTGTGACCGATCCGGGCAAAACCGAAAAGTCGATGCCTTGTAACACGTCCACAGCGCCAAAACTCTTGGTGACGCCTTTGACTTCCAGGATGGGATTAGCTTCCAAGGTTGGACTCGCAGATTCCATTATTGCCTCATCTTCTTTAAGTTCTTTAAGTGAATGCTCGACCTGAGATTACGGGTAAATTCACGCACACGACACTGCTTTTGAATAAATAACTTGATAGAAGTGTGGGCTCGCACCGAAGCGCGAGCCCACACTTTTTAACTAACGAACCCTCTACTGAATGCCCAATTCGGTGCAGACAGCGGCCACGTCGCCAGCACAGAGTGCAG
>JAFMCP010000131.1 GCA_017857705.1 Candidatus Nanopelagicales bacterium | reverse complement strand
GCTAGCCACACTGACGTACTCACCCGCCGCCATGGAGAACGCTCCCGCAAGCAGGCCGGCCAGCCCAGCGAAAAGAACAGTGCTGTTGTCAAGGGAACCGTTCAAACTCGCCCCGGCGAAACCCATGACGAGCGCGGTGTTAGAAACCAATCCATCGGAGATACCAAAGACGGCGGCGCGAACTGATCCAGAAGTATCAACTTTGTGCCAAGGTTCCGTTCCTTTTGACGACATTGTTGCTCGTGATGTGATTGTCGGAATGGGTGCACCTTGCATCATGCTGCGAAAAACTTCCGCATGCTCACGTTCATCAACTGGCATCGAATCTAACGCTTCGGGTTCATCGTCGTACATGCCTGCGTCAGCGCCCTCATTTTCCTCAAGTGTGCCCAAAACACTATTGAGGCCTGTTGCGCGCGCCATGTTTACGAGTTTTTGATCTGCTGGGTCAAGGGTTGTTGGTGCGGGTGGAATCTCCACGCCGTATTCGGCTAGCTTTTCCAGCCAGTGTTCTGCATGAGCATCTTCGATGTCTGCTAGCTCAATTAAGGCTTCGGCGCGATCCCCGGTTACCGTTTCTGAGAGCTGGCGGTAGAGCAAAGATGCTTTGCGTTCGGCTTCTAGGTAACGCAAAAAACGCTTGGGATCTTTGCTCATGCTCAGCCTGAACCCTCCGTATTTCCAGCATCCGCTGCCGCAGGGTCTAGTAGTTGGTACTTGTTAATTGCCTGCGCAACAATTGATTTTTCAATCTTACCCGATGCAGCGAGAGATGCCAGAGTTTGAACGGTGATTGACTCGGCGTCAACGAGGAAGTGGCGACGCAGCGCTCCTCGAGTATCAGAGAGCCCCCAACCGTCAGTGCCCAAACTGGCAAAATCATTAGGAACCCAAGGTGCGATTTGGTCCTGCACGGCTCGCATGAAGTCAGAAACCGCAATGACGGGACCACTGGTGTGCTCAAGTCGCTTGGTGACATAAGCCTGCTGGGGCTCCTGCTCGGGGTAGAGCAGGTTATGTCGGTCAACGCTCAAACCATCACGACGCAACTCGTTCCACGAGGTTACAGACCAAACATCTGCACTGACCCCCCAATCTTCGCGCAACAATTCCTGGGCCTTGAGTGCCCAGGGGACCCCAACTCCACTGGCCAGAATCTGAGCCTTCGGCCCAGTCACTGTTGATTCGTTCAGTAGGTAAATTCCCTTGAGGATTCCGTCAACATCTACGTTCTCCGGTTCGGCCGGTTGAACATAGGGCTCGTTGTAAACCGTGAGGTAGTAGTAGACGCTTTCCGAATCTTCACCGTACATCCGGCGAAGACCATCTTTAATAATATGGCCTAGTTCATACCCGTACGCGGGGTCGTAGGAAACAACTGCAGGGTTGGTGCTCGCCAACAGAATCGAGTGGCCGTCTTCATGTTGTAAGCCCTCACCATTAAGAGTCGTGCGTCCTGCGGTTGCTCCAAGAACAAATCCGCGCACCATTTGGTCTCCAGCCGCCCAGAAAGCATCGCCTGTTCGCTGGAAACCAAACATTGAGTAGAAGACATAAACGGGGATCATGGGTTCGTCATGAGTTGAATAGGACGAACCCACGGCGGTGAAGGAAGCAACCGAACCAGCCTCATTGATCCCTTCGTGCAGAATCTGGCCGTCAGTTGCTTCCTTGTAGGACAACAGCAATTCACTGTCGACCGATTCGTATTGTTGGCCGTGCGGTGAATAAATCTTGGCTGTTGGGAAAAGTGAATCGATCCCGAAAGTGCGCGCTTCATCGGGGATGATCGGAACAAAGCGAGCACCAATGTTTTCATCTTTAATCAGGTCTTTAAAAAGTCGAACGAATGCCATGGTGGTGGCAATTGCTTGGTTACCTGAACCACGCTTCATCACTTCGTAGACCTTGTCACCCGGCAAAACCAGCGGCCGTGACTTTTCTTGGCGTTGGGGGAGCGATCCTCCCAGCTGGCGTCGACGCTCCATCATGTACTGGAGATTTTCATCCTTGAGTCCTGGGTTGTAATACGGCGGGAGGTAAGGATCGACTTCCAATTGGGCGTCCGAAATCGGAATATGTAGCCGGTCACGGAAGTCCTTGAGGTCCTCCAATGATAATTTCTTCATTTGGTGGGTTGAGTTGCGTGCCTCAAAGCTTGAGCCGAGAGTCCAGCCTTTAATAGTTTTCGCAAGAACGACAGTTGGTTGACCCTTTGTCTCGGTCGCCGACTTGTATGCCGCATACATCTTGCGGTAGTCGTGGCCACCGCGGGAAAGATTCCAGATATCGTCGTCTGACCAACCTTGAACCAGTTTGGCCGTGCGTGGATCGCGACCGAAAAAGTTCTCGCGAATGTATCCACCATCATTTGCCTTATACGTTTGGAAGTCACCGTCATGTGTGGTGTTCATTAGGTTCACCAAAGCGCCATCACGATCAGCCGCGAGGAGTTCATCCCATTGGCGACCCCACACAACCTTGAGCACATTCCAACCAGCACCACGAAAGAGCGACTCCAACTCTTGAATGATCTTGCCGTTCCCCCGAACCGGTCCATCTAGGCGCTGCAGGTTGCAGTTCACCACGAAAATTAGATTGTCCAGTTCCTCGCGGGCAGCAAGACTAATTGCGCCCACGGCCTCCACTTCGTCCATCTCACCGTCACCGAGAAAGGCCCACACTTTTTGGCCGGAAGTATCGGCAAATCCACGATTGTGCAGATACTTATTAAAACGAGCTTGGTAAATTGCATTGAGCGGTCCGATTCCCATAGAAACTGTGGGGAACTGCCAGAAAGAGGGCATCAGACGAGGATGCGGGTATGAAGGTAGTCCGCCACCCGGATGGGAAAGTTCCTGACGGAATCCATCCATTTGTGTCTCGGTCAAGCGACCTTCAACAAATGCCCGAGCATAAATACCAGGGGAGGCGTGGCCCTGATAGAAGATTTGGTCAGCACCCTCAGCGTGGTCTGGCCCCTTGAAAAAGTGGTTGAAACCAACTTCGTAAAGGGTTGCAGAACTGGCATAGGTTGAAATGTGTCCACCCACGGAAACTCCGGGGCGCTGGGCGCGGTGAACCATGATGGCGGCATTCCACCGGATCATGGCGCGGATCCGGCGCTCTACGAATTCATCTCCGGGGAACCAAGGCTCGTTGTCAGGGGCGATTGAGTTGATGTAGTCGGTGCTGCGAAGACTGGGTACTCCAACATTATTTTCCGCAGCTCGACGCAGCAGTTCCAACATGAGGAAACGGGCCCGGTAGTTGCCACCGGACTCAACGAGACCGTCAAATGATTCGAGCCACTCTTTGGTTTCGGCTGGGTCAACGTCGACGTACTGGGTGGGGAGCCCACCTGCGAGAAGCGGTGATCGGGGATTTGGCATGGCAATCGCCTTTCAGTTCTCACCTGCAGGATCGCTGCGGGTGATCGGAGTCATGCGGCAAGACGAGGAGTGCCCACTCTGCCGTAGTCCTATCTTTGCTCATGGCCAACTTTTTTGCGCATTCGCCTCAGATGTGAGCAACAAGGGTGCACACGAGGCGCAGACCACGCAGACCAC
>JAFMCP010000130.1 GCA_017857705.1 Candidatus Nanopelagicales bacterium | reverse complement strand
ACGAACGTATGCCGTCCTGTGAACCCTTAACAGCCGCTATGAACGGTCCCTCGCCGTGGACCGACATGACTAAACTTCGCGACCAACTCATCAGTCTCTGCCCGGAATCATTTCTATGGCTGAAGAACGGCCCTGTCGGTGTGATTAATTGGACCACTCAATACCCTGCCGAGTCATTAAGTTCGATAACAGCAGCGATGTCAGACATGATCATTTCCGCCTATAGCCCCATGACCGCAATCCCCCCTTCGACGAGTGCTCTGATCCTGCCTGAAATTCCAGTGTGGATTTGGCTCGCCGCCGCGTGGCTGATTGGAATCGGCTTGGCATTTATTGCTGGCTACCGGAGCAAACCAACACGCCTCACGATCATTTCCACATTGGTCATGGCGGGGAGTTTCACAGTCCTGATTTGCTTCACTTGGGCAAGTGATGGAATTGAACTCGCACGGCATCAAGCACCCTGGGTTCTTTTCGCAATCATGGCTGGGATAACTGTTCCAGTTACAGCTGCCCGAAACCCCACCGGCTCGAAAGTCTCTGCACCAATTTCACATAAAATACGGGTCACATGATGAGAAGGTGGCCTCTCTGGCTCACTGGGTGACCACCGAGTAAAGCCATTTCCTCTGACCGTGCCCTAATATGACAGCGAAATCAAGCTGCCCTTCAACGAAAGTACCCCAGTGGCACAAAACATAGTGATGGATGCGCACAGCGAAGCTAGTCCAGCATCATGGCGCCGGGCAGACATTCAAGGCCTTCGAGCGATCGCAGTAATCGCAGTAATCGCGTATCACGCCGGCCTACCAATCCCAGGCGGCTTCATCGGTGTTGATATTTTCTTCGTGATCTCTGGCTTTGTTATCACTGAAATGCTGTTCCGAGAAAAAATAGCAACTGGAACAATCAAACTTCGCTCGTTTTATATAAGACGCTTCCGCAGACTCATGCCCGCACTTGCACTTCTGGTCAGCGTCACCGTTATCGCTGGCTGGCTCATTTACACCAGCCAAAGTGCTCAAGATCTCACAGCGCAGACAGGTTTGGGCGCGATGTTCTTCGGCGCCAACGTCGTGATTGCCATGACAACCGGTAATTATTTTGATGCGCCCGCGGAAGCAAATCCGCTTTTGCATACCTGGTCACTTTCAGTTGAAGAACAATTTTACTTCGTCTTCCCGGCCATTCTCCTGATCGGTTGGGCATTTAGAAAAGCTCGCTCAACTCGTTTGATAATTTTTGTCCTCATTCTCGTTATTTCGGTGGCGTCCTTTGCCCTGGCAATATTCGGCTCCACTGGCGCCGAACAAGCCTCCGAAAACACATCATGGCTTTTGGGTTTTTATAGCCCGTTCACTCGGGTCTGGGAATTCGGTGTGGGTGCACTCATTGCTCTCGCAGTCCCACTGATTAAGTCGAGTAAATCAACGGCAATTTTCCTCAGCGCGACCGGATTGATTGCCGGAATTATTGGTTTCGCGTTAATCTCTGATCAAACACCGTTTCCCGGTGTGTGGACACTGATTCCTGTCACAGCAACCGCACTACTCCTTGTCGGCGGATTGCATGCGAATATTTTCAGCCGCACACTCTCTGCCCGGCCTATGGTGAGTCTGGGTGACTGGTCGTATTCGCTCTACCTGTGGCATTGGCCTTTTATTGTCTTCGCTATTTATATCTGGCCCAGTGTTTGGTACGTCCCGATTATTGCCGCATTGCTTTCATTCGCTCCAGCCGTGGCGAGTTACTACCTCGTTGAGCAACGCTTTAAAGCCAAGGACTCTTCACGACAGAAGGGCGCACTCCGGATCATTGTTCCGACGTGGGTCATTCCCGGTTTCCTCGCCTCCGCATTAATCCTTTCGGGAACTTTTTTGTGGATCCCCAATCCTGGTCGTGCTTCAACCGATCAGTTGTATGCGGGTGAAATCGGTTTTGCTTCATTGGAATCCACACTTCTGGAATACCGAAATGCATGTGGTCCATTCCCTATCCCCGCACTTCCGGGTCAAAGTGAAGAGCGCATCACCTGCCTGCAATCCCAACCTGATGTGGGTATCGAACTAGCAATTATTGGGGACAGTCACGCTCTTGCCCTTTACCCCGGGTTTATTCGAGAGTTTCCAGAGAACAATGTTGCCTGGTTTGACACCAAGGGTGCAACGGATCTGAGCAATCCGAATATGAAGTCACTTCTCGCCTTCATTGATTCACAGCCAAGTATCAAAGTTGTTGTGCTCAGTGCTTTTTGGGCCTTACGCGGTATCGACGCTCAAGGGATTAAAGGCGCTCTTGACTTACTCGTTGCCAATGGGAAAGTTCCAATAATCACGGACGATGTTCCTAGCTTTGAATTCGGCCCCGAGCGCTGCGCGATCAGTAAAGATTCCGCACTGCAACCACTGTGTGATCAAGATCGGGCACTTTTCGAAGCAGAGCGGGCTAAGTACGGGCCAATAATTTTTGAGGCCGCCGTCAAGACCCCGGGGACAATATTTATCCGCACAAGTGATCTTTTCTGCACCGAGACCAAATGTTCAATGCTCCGCGAGAGTGTCATTCAATTCGCTGATAAGGACCACGTCAACTTTGAAGGGTCGGATCTGCTGACTTCAGAGATCGCAGACCAAGCCAACCTAGAGAAATTATTGGGAAATATTGAGTAGACAATCGAGATTTTCAGTCAAGAAATATTTTGTGACCAAAGAGCTCGGGATTTATGATTGAGGTGTTCGAGTTCTACCTACCAAATTTATCGTTGCTTCTTCGAACAGTCGAGCGCACATGTGCCTGGAACATTCACTCATTGATCCCCACCCCCCTGGCGAGTGAGTGCCAGTAATCACATCAACCTTGGTAGGGTTTGGCAAGTACCAGCACCCTGACGCACGAGGCACTGCATTAGCCTCACAGTCTGTTCGTTAATTTTCGGAGGAAAGCATGTCTGTCGTTGTTGTGGGGGGCTGCGGCCATGTTGGATTGCCACTTGCTTTAGCTCTTGCTGACTCCGGAGTGAAAACAACTGCGCTGGACATTGACGCCGAAAAGGTCCTCAGGGTCATGGACGGTCACATGCCATTTCTTGAGCCCGGGACCGAGGAACTTCTCACCAAAGTACTAGCCAGTGGAAATTTTACGGCCACGACCGACCCAAATAGCATCACCGATGCAGACACAATCATTGTCGTGATCGGTACTCCGGTTGACGAACACTTAAACCCAGAACCTGACGCTGTGGTTCACGCAATCAATGACTGCTTGCCTTTTATGCGTGATGGTCAACTGATGATTCTGCGCAGCACTATTTTTCCAGGTGTGACCAAGAAAATTGAGAATCACTTGGCAAAGTCAGGTAAGAAGCTGGACCTCTCGTTCTGCCCAGAACGCATTGCTGAGGGTTTTGCACTCGAAGAGCTCTCCAGCTTGCCTCAGGTAATTGGTGCGCGAACGGAGTCAGCTTTCATTCGGTCTGAGGAACTCTTTGCCCAGCTTGGCGCTGAGCCGGTCCGAGTCACCCCGGAAGAGGCTGAACTGGCGAAGCTCTTCACCAATTCGTGGCGTTACATCAAGTTC
>JAFMCP010000129.1 GCA_017857705.1 Candidatus Nanopelagicales bacterium | reverse complement strand
ACTTCATCTGGCGCTTTCTTCTGCTGGCAACAATCATCGCCGCAATTTTTGTTGCAACCAGGAAATTAAATGCAACCCGTAACACCAGTGCACTACTTGCCGGGTCACTTGCAACTAGCACCGTGATCCTGAGTTACCTCGGCAACCCATACGTCACCGCAACCGCTCTCGCCGCAATTGCAATTACTACAACCTCAGCACTATTCACCAGCAAGAAAGCCACGATTACCAGCGGCGCGGCCCTGGGTTGGCTCGCCATGATCAATCCCTATGCCGCTCTCCTTGCCGGATCAATCTGGCTGGGAATCACAATCCAGCATCACTTCGCAAATAGACCCAGCACAAAAATCACACAGCTCATCACAAGACTCACCATCACAGCGACCAGCGCAGCAATCACCTTTGGCGCGTTCCTTCTCATTGGCACCCAACTTTTCCCCGGCATGAATTGGTTTAAAACTTACATAGAGTGGAATGCCAAACTCGATTACGGCGACTTTGCCAGCAAGTCACCCATTTGGCTCACCGACCCCGCGCTGCTAGTACCAGCGGCAATGCTCGTTGTCATTGCCATTCAATGGTGGCGATTCAAAACCCCAGCAACCCAGGTGGCCCTCACTATTTCCCTGACAACCTTGGGCTTCGCCTTGGCGTTCCTGCCAGCCATGGCCAGTATCACCCTCGAAGCCACCATCTACAACTCAATGCTCTGGATCCCCGCATCCATTGCCCTTGCAATCACTTTTGCCGAGCGCATCATGGCATCCATCTGGATAACCCCGATTGCAATCGCAATCCTGATCGCCGCCGGATTCCAAGCAATTGACTTCAACGGCTACATCGCCGTAGCAGTCGCGATCATCACCACAGCCTTCCTCTCAACGACCAAGAGCAACGTACTGCTGATCGCCGCACTAATACTTTTCTTGTCAGCCACCCAACTGATTCACAACTCACGCGATCAAATCGGCCTCTACTACTCCAGTCCTTTTGCTTGGGCCTACCAAAGCAACCCCATCAAGCTCAAACTTGCCAACAGTCTCAAAGCGCAACAGTGGCTGATCAACAACACCAAACCCACCGACCAAATCCTCACCTACGTGGATGGCAACTGGCTTGACGGTGACCGAGACCTCTACGTCGCCGCCGCCATGCAATTCTGGGGAGAGAACCGCTCTGGAATCGACACAACAATCAGGCCTGAAGACCTCAAACGAATCACAGCAACCAAACCAACAATGCTCGCCCTATACGGAACAAACAGGATCAATCTCCAGGAATACACCCGCTACTTACCACAGGAAATCAACCTGGGCCCACTCACCTGCACTGACTTTGACTGGCCGACCTCACGGGAAGGTGCGAGCCTGTGTTTGAGCAGGGTTGACTAGCCGCAAAATCGCAGGGTGAGACATTGAACGCTCGTGATACGGGCTCAGCCTCCCCACTACCATGGTCACGTTGGGCAGGAAGAAGCCTCTGGTGAGAAGGGACTCTTTGACGTCATGAACGGAGAACAAAATCAACTACCGTAGAGCCATTCAAGGAATCTGGGATGCTTCCTGCTGGGTCATCGCTCTTTTGATTGCAACTTTTCTGCGATACGACGGCAACCCAGCTGCGCAGACCATCACTAATGCGCTAACCATCGGTGTGATTCTTGGCGTGGCTCAAGTGACTCTCGATTGGGCTGCTCAGCAGATCCGCGGCCGCCGAATTATTGGGTCATTTGATGAAATATCGGTACTTACTTTTACCGCAGCCGCTGTCACCTTGTTCGGCACTGCCTCCGTATTCCTAATTAATCCAGCTCCGATCCCTCGCTCAGTCCCCTTCATTGCCGGTGCTATCGCACTCACCTTCATGCTGGGCGGTCGTTTCACTCTGCGTGCCTACCGTCAGCGATCGATCTTCAGTAATGAAGGAGAGCGCGTCCTTATTTATGGGGCAGGAGAGGTCGGCGACCAGATAATTCGACAAATGCTTGCTATACCTTCTGTGAAATTCACACCTGTTGCCATCCTTGATGACAACATCAAAAAAATGAATTTGCGGGTACATGGAATTCGAGTTGTAGGAACTAGCAAAGACCTCGAGCAAGTCACGCGCAAGACAGGTGCCACGACACTTGTGGTCGCAATTGCAGGTATCCGCTCCGAACAACTGCTTGAAATCGATAGGCGCTGCAAAGCTCTAAATGTCGATTTGCGAGTAATTCCGACAACCTCGGAAATAATTGGAGGGGCGATTAAACTCGGTGACATTTCCCATGTTACCGACGAAGATCTGCTTGGCAGGCGCCAGATTCACACAGATGAGGCCGGTATTCTGGAAATGATCAAAGGAAAACGGGTCCTCATAACCGGTGCGGGTGGAAGCATTGGGTCAGAACTCACCAGACAGGTTCACCGTTATCAGCCAGCATTTGTGGGGATTCTAGATCGTGATGAGTCTGCTATTCATGCAACCCAACTCAGCATTGATGGTCAAGGTTTGCTTGATTCTGACACTCTAATTCTCGCTGACATCCGAGATCGTGACTGGATTCGCCAGGTGATGACATCTGTAAAGCCCGACATAGTCTTCCATGCAGCCGCACTCAAACACTTGCCATTACTCGAGCGTTACCCTGAGGAAGGGCAGAAGACCAACGTGATTGGCACCCAGAACGTTCTCGAGGCAGCCCAAGAATGCAATGTGAAAGTGTTCATCAATATTTCAACTGACAAGGCAGCTGACCCTAGTTGCGTGTTAGGTCGAACAAAACTTATGACGGAACGAATGACCGCAAGCATTCAACCCAGTAATGGTGATCGATATCTGTCAGTGCGGTTCGGTAACGTGCTTGGCAGTAGAGGATCAGTTCTTACATCATTTAGGCACCAGATTGCCAATGGTGGTCCAGTCACAGTCACCGATCCAAACGTAACTCGGTATTTTATGACCATCTCGGAAGCGGTTCACCTTGTCCTGCAAGCCGCAGTCATTGGTGACCACTCAGAGACGTTGATTTTGGACATGGGTGAACCAATCAAGATCGACGATGTCGCAAAATTAATGATCGAGAAAAGTGGCAGAGACATCAACATTGTTTACACGGGATTGAGACCCGGGGAAAAACCTGCGGAAGTACTTTTTGCGACAAGTGAAGTCGCAATTACCAGGTCCCATCCCCTCATATTCCACACTCGTGTGGAGAGTATCCAGTAATTGATGCACGTGAATATACTTATGGAACAAGTTGGACTACTTGGCCGAATCGATCGCTGGGAGTAATTGTGTCGCGCATCTATCTCTCACCACCATCAATTGGTGAGAGCGAAAAAGCCGCTGTAGCGCATGCTCTTGAATCCGGTTGGGTCGCTCCGATCGGTCCTGAAATAGATGCCTTCGAATCTGAGTTAGCAACCCAGGCTGGCAGGTCTCACGCAGTTGCCCTAACGTCTGGTACCTCCGCGATCCATCTCGGGCTTCTCGCTCTAGGGGTGGTTCCATCAGATGAAGTGATCGTTCCGACCCTGACCTTCGGTGCTACTGCCTTTGCTGTGGTACATGCGGGTGCCCGACCAGTGTTTTTGGATGTGGAAGAAGAGTCCTGGAATTTGGATCCAAACCTGCTGGAGTCCGAGCTCAAGCTGCGGGCTACAACTAAC
>JAFMCP010000128.1 GCA_017857705.1 Candidatus Nanopelagicales bacterium | reverse complement strand
GCAGTCACCTCTCGAGCCCTGGCAGTCACCTCTCGAGCCCTGGCAGTCACCTCTCGAGCTGTGGCAGTCACCTCGTGAACTGGAGCGCGGTATGATTGCCCGTTCGCCAGTATCGGACCCAACTGTCACCGTGTTATTAGATGCAAGAATCACGGAGCCATTAACTAACAATTTCACCGCCCGCAACCAGCGCACCTACCGGAGAGCAGGAAATGACCGACGGACCCCTGATCGTACAAAGTGACAAGACAATGCTCCTAGAGGTTGATCATCTCGATTCTGCGGCTTGCCGAAAAGCGATCGCCCCATTTGCTGAACTAGAACGCGCACCCGAACACATTCACACATACCGACTAACGCCACTTGGATTGTGGAACGCCCGCGCAGCCGGCCACGACGCCGAAAGTGTGATCGACACTCTAATTCGCTACTCGCGCTACACGGTGTCAAACTCACTGCTTATTGATATCGCTGAAACGATGTCCCGGTACGGCCGCCTGCAGATCAATAGCGATCCGGCAAACGGTTTAATTCTCCAAGCACTCGATGTCGCGGTCCTAGAAGAGGTCCTAAAAAGCAAAAAAGTTGCACCCCTCCTGGGCACCAGAATTGATGACACCACGGTTGTTGTTCACCCCAGCGAGCGCGGCCACCTCAAACAAGCACTGGTAAAACTGGGCTGGCCAGCAGAAGACGTCGCCGGTTATGTTGACGGCGAACGTCATGCGATTTCGCTCACAACCGATTGGGAAGCACGGGAATACCAAACCCATGCCGCTGACGGTTTCTGGCACGGTGGCTCTGGCGTTGTGGTCCTACCCTGCGGTGCCGGGAAAACTCTGGTTGGCGCACTAGCCATGTATCGGGCTCAGGCAACAACCTTGATTCTGGTGACAAATACCGTCAGCGCCCGGCAATGGCGGGATGAGTTGCTAAAACGGACCACCCTGACACCCGACGAAATTGGTGAATACTCCGGTGCCAAAAAAGAAATTCGTCCCATCACCATAGCCACATATCAGGTGATGACAACGAAACGTCAAGGTATTTACACGCACTTAGAGGTATTTGACTCACGTGACTGGGGATTAATTATTTACGATGAAGTTCATTTGCTCCCTGCCCCTATCTTTCGCTTCACCGCAGATATTCAGTCGCGTCGTCGTCTTGGCCTGACAGCAACTTTGGTCCGCGAAGATGGCCGGGAGTCTGACGTGTTTTCTCTTATCGGTCCCAAGCGGTATGACGCCCCTTGGAAAGAAATTGAGAATCAGGGTTACATCGCGCCAGCGGATTGCGTGGAAGTTCGAGTCACTATGCCCGAACCTGATCGCATGGCATATGCCGTTGCTGAGCAAGAAGACAAGTACCGCATGGCAGCTAGCGCCGCTGAAAAGATCGAGATTGTTGAAGCGCTCGTGCACAAGCACGAAGGTGAACAGATTTTGGTGATCGGTCAATTCCTCGATCAACTCTCAGAACTCGGTGAGCACCTTGGCGCTCCAGTTATTACCGGCGCAACAAGCGTTAAGGAACGTGAACGGCTCTACCATGCATTCCGTGCAGGTGAAATCAACTTACTGGTTGTGAGCAAGGTTGCAAACTTCTCAATCGACCTCCCCGAAGCAACTGTCGCAATTCAGGTCAGCGGATCATTTGGGTCGCGCCAAGAGGAAGCTCAACGCCTTGGTCGAATTCTGCGGCCCAAGTTCGACGGACGCACGGCGCACTTCTATTCGGTCGTCACCCGAGACACTCTGGATGCGGACTTTGCCCAACACCGGCAACGCTTCTTGGCCGAGCAGGGTTACTCGTATCGCATTATTGACTCCGCAGAACTCTCCTCAGGAACGTAAACTCGGCCTAACTCAATCAACCGGACTAATTCAAGGATCTGGGATGTTCAAGGATCTGGGATGCAATGGCTGTTAGAACGCCGGCAAGTCCGGTGGGTCATTAGCTTCACGTGATTTGTATTTCATCGATCCATTGAGTTTCTTCCTGGATGATGATTGTGGCTCAGTGATTGGTTCGGGGTAGTGGTGATAAATGAAACCTTGGGGACTGCGCCAGGAGCAGGCTCCATCTGGGCTGCTGTTAGTGAGTTCCCAGCCGCCGTGCGTTTTAAGTTGATGATGTCGCGTGCATAACGCACCAAGATTTCCCACATCACTCTTTCCACCTTCATCCCAGGGGATTACATGATCAATTTGGCAGCGGGTCGATGCCGCATTGCAACCGGGGAAACGACATGTTCCGTCGCGGGTAATGATCATTCGACGTAGCGCCCCGGTGATTTGGTAGCGCCTACGACCAATATCGAGTACGTGGCCCGAAACATTAACCGCGACGGGTCGGGCAAATACTCTGATTGCAGGGTCGGCCAAGAGCTGCCGGAAATCACAACCAATCAAATCAGCAGTTCGACCTAGGCCAGTGCCGGTGCCGGTGCCGGTGCCGGTGCCAATATCAGTGCCCAGGCCAGTGCCGGTGCCGGTGCCGGTGCCGGTTCCCACCTCATGTCGCGAGTGCAGGTGGGTGTCCAATTCGCTGATGGGAACAGACAGATCAATTGTGATGTTGACTGCAATCGGAGTGGTGCAACTGTCCGTGCATCTCCCGTCTGCCGCAGGAACCCCCTTTTTCGAGTGCACACCGAAGACAAGGGCTGCGAGGGCTTCACCGCGACGCTCCCCCACGGAAGCGCCGCAGGCACCGACGATCGCGGGGTTGGTTATCCCCGTATTGATCGCACCCATGATCGCATTGGCAGTAAAAGTGTCCAGCCGGGCAATCAAGGTGGTGAGGCCATCGATGTCCGGTGATAGATATACGTCGCGGTGGCGGCGAGCGGCGGCCCTGCGCCGAGCTTGACCTGCTTCATCAATATTCTCAATTGCCCTGTTAGATGCAGCTTTCGTGCGAGAGAACCCGTGACGTCGCGCAACGGGAAGAACTCGATTTTGTAGGGCGACACAATCAGCATCAAATGCTAGTTGGGCAAGAACCACGGCCAATTGAAGCTGTGCAGTGTCGGCGTCAGTATCGGAATCTGCACCCGCACGGTTAGCGTCATGAGTCACTTGTTCCAGCGCATCCCAGGTAGATAGCCGTTGGGCGGCCTCAGTAAGGATCCGTGCATGAACCGGGGTGATCTCTCCCAACGTCAAAGCTTCATGTGTTGAGGCAAGTGGGCCGGCGAGTAAGCGAGCTTGGTCTATCCGTGACTGAGTTGACATGGGTCCCCAGCGCAATGCTGCAGCAATGTCGTCACGGACCACTTCACTGATACGCACAGTTCGCTCCGTGTCACTGAGGCGATCAAGGACGCTGAACTCTTCTGCAACCGGTACGCGTCCAGCAGCAGCGATAAGCGCAACGCTTTGGCGGCTCGCCCACCAGGAAGCGATTCGTTCGTGCACCTGTAAATAGCGAATCGCATCACGTTGACTCAACAATGCCGGATCCAGCATTTCTAATACCGACTGGACAAATAGCCCCGGCTCGAGATCGCAAACATGATCCAAGATAACTTCGGCGGAATCAGTGAATGGGTCAAAACCCAAGCCCTCGCGCGTGAGCAGGTGCTCTGCGCGGTCACCTTCGAATTCCATGTCCTGAACCTATGACAGGGGTCTGACATTCGGCGTTGACATTCGGCGTTG
>JAFMCP010000030.1 GCA_017857705.1 Candidatus Nanopelagicales bacterium | reverse complement strand
TGAATCTCCCCGCCACGGTCGAGATGGCAACTCCCAATATTTACGCTGACTCAATCGAATGGATGAATCGCAACCTTGCCCGCCGTGACTCAATTGTGCTCTCACTTCACCCCCACAATGATCGCGGGACGGGTGTCGCCGCCGCTGAACTCGGCTACCTGGCTGGCGCCGATCGCATTGAAGGTTGCCTCTTTGGCAATGGTGAGCGGACTGGCAACGTTTGTCTGGTGACCTTGGGCATGAACCTCTTCAGCCAAGGCATCGACCCCGAAATTGATTTTTCAAATATCGATGAAATTAGACGCACCGTTGAATACTGCAATCAGATCCCGGTTCATGAACGTCACCCATATGGTGGCGACCTCGTATTCACGGCTTTTTCTGGATCGCATCAGGATGCAATCAATAAGGGCCTCAATGCTATGAGGGCCGATTCCCAAGCTGCCGGTGTTGACGTCAATGCATTTCGCTGGGAGGTTCCCTACCTTCCCATTGACCCACAGGATTTAGGCCGCACCTACGAGGCTGTAATCCGGGTGAATTCACAGTCTGGCAAAGGCGGAGTCGCCTACATCATGCGCACCGAGCATCGACTTGACCTACCTCGTCGCCTTCAGATTGAATTCTCACAAGTGATTCAGAGGGTGACGGACACTGAAGGTGGAGAAATCGCACCGAGCGCCATGTGGTCCGCCTTTTCATCTGAATATCTGCCTGACCCCAAGGCGCCATGGGGTCGTTTCTCCCTACGGTCAGTGAGTCAGAATTCAGAAGTCGACGGGCACACCACAATTGAGGCAAAAATTACTGATGGAATGAGCGAACTCACTTTGAGCGGGTCGGGCAACGGCCCAATTGCTGCATTTTGCCAGGCAATGGGAGATTATGGAATTGACGTTCGAGTTCTGGACTACACCGAACATGCCCTGAGTGCGGGCGGGGATGCCACAGCAGCCTCCTACCTGGAATGCGCGGTCGATGGCAAAGTCCTGTGGGGCGTGGGGATTGATCCTTCCATCACCACGTCTTCGCTTAAGGGAATTATCAGTGCAGTCAATAGGGCAAAAAGGGATTAGAGCGTTACCGACTTTCCTGTGTGTGCACCGATTTCGGCCGTGATCTGTTCCATGAGGGTGGGGGCAATCGGTGAGTCGACCGTGAGGACGATTAATGCGTGTCCCTCATTGTCGCGACTCACCTGCATGCCGGCAATGTTTATTTCTGAGTCACCCAACAGCTTGCCCACTTGGCCAATAACTCCTGGTCGATCGTGATAACGAAAAAATGCCATGTGTGAGCTGATGGGGACATCGATGTCAAATCCATTGATGTTGACAACTTTCGTTTGGTGCTTGCTCCCTGCTACTGTCCCGGAGACAGAAACGATTTCGCCATCTGTCTGAGTGACGCTCACGCTCACCAAGTTCTTGTGATCGTCACTGACGCTATCTGTTTTCAGCGAGATATCAACTCCGCGCTGTTCCGCGAGAACCGGGGCGTTTACGAAGGAAACGGGATCATGAACCAGGTTTTGGAATATTCCCTTAGTGGCGCTAAGTTCTAGCACTCGAACGTCATGATCAGTTACAGCTCCACGAACTTCAACTTCAACGCGAACTATGGCGGAATCTGCCAGGGCACAAGCAATCACGCCAAGCATTTCCGCAAGCGGAATCAATGGCTTGATGTCCTCATGAAGATTTCCACCCTGAACATTGACCGCGTCTGGCACTAATTCGCCAGCTAGAGCCAATCGCACTGATCGGGCAACTGATATGCCAGCCTTCTCCTGAGCTTCATCTGTGGATGCACCAAGATGTGGCGTCGCCACAACAGACTCAAGTGAAAACAATGGGGAGTCCGTGCACGGCTCTTTTCCGTAGACATCGACTCCTGCTCCAGCCACGCGGCCGTCAACAATTGCGTTGTAGAGCGCAGTTTCATCGACGATTCCACCACGAGCAGCATTTATGATGTGAACTGTTGGCTTGGTCTTGTGTAATTCCGCATCACCGATAAGACCAATCGTCTCCGGCGTTTTTGGCAAGTGGACAGTAATGAAATCACTCTCAACCAATAGTTCGTCCAGACTCACCATGCGAACCCCGAGTTGAGCAGCTCGCGCTGGTTGAACATAGGGGTCAAATGCAATCAGCCGCACACCAAATGCGCTGAGACGCTGGGCAACGAGAACTCCAATGCGCCCCAATCCGACAACGCCAACAACCTTGTCCGCAACCTCGACCCCGTTGTACTTGCTGCGCTTCCACTCACCTTTTCGCAATGCTTCATTGGCTGGGACAATATTGCGAGCGCTGGCGAGCAGGAGTCCCACTGCTAGTTCCGCCGCACTGACAATATTTGAGGTCGGGGCGTTGACTACCATCACGCCAGCCTGAGTTGCAGCCTTGACGTCAACGTTGTCAAGGCCAACCCCTGCTCGAGCGACAACTTTGAGATTCTTCGCTGCCGATAGTGCTTCTGCATCTACCAAGGTTGCTGAACGAACGAGCAACGCATCGACGTCAACAATTGCTGCGAGTAGTTCCGCACGGTTGGCGCCATCACAGTTGATGATCTCAAAATCTGGACCAAGGGCCTCAACTGTGGCGGGTGAAAGTTCTTCGGCTATGAGTACTCGGGATTTAGGCACGGAGTAATCCTAATGACCTATCAAAAGGCCTGCTCGTGAGCCTTTACTCTCTCACCAGTTACCTTTGAGCGGAGCCTTCAACATAGTCCTTGTCGTCTCCAGAAACCCACGACATCATGGAACGAAGCTTGCGACCAACTGCTTCAATCGGGTGCTTTTCCCCTTTAGCCCGGAGTTCAAGAAACTCTGTGCTTCCATTGTTGTAATCATTGACAAAGCGATCAGCAAAACTACCGTTCTGAATGTCAGCGAGCACAGCCTGCATATTGACCTTGACACTAGGGTCAATTACCCGGGGGCCCGAGACATAGTCGCCAAATTCAGCTGTATCTGAGACGCTCCACCGCTGCTTGGCGATTCCACCTTCGTACATGAGGTCGACGATCAATTTTAATTCATGAAGGCACTCGAAATAGGCGACTTCGGGCTGGTAACCGGCCTCAATCAAAGTTTCATAACCGTACATGACCAATTGAGAAGCCCCACCACAGAGCACGGCTTGCTCGCCAAAAAGGTCTGTCTCAGTTTCTTCAGTGAAGGTCGTCTTAATTCCCCCGGCACGAAGACCACCGATCGCAGCGGCGTAGCTCAGGGCCAATGCCCAAGCTTTTCCGCTGGCATCTTGTTCAACAGCCACTAAAACGGGTACCCCGCGACCGGCCGCATATTCGCGACGAACAAGGTGGCCTGGCCCCTTAGGAGCAACCATGGCAACGTCAACAAAAGCTGGTGGCTTGATGTAACCAAAACGGATATTGAAACCATGCGCAAAGAACAAGGCATCGCCTTCTTTGAGATGTGGCTCAATGGATTCCTCATAGAGCTTCTTTTGGACGGGGTCGGGCACCAAAATCATGATGACATCCGCCTCTTCGGCTGCAGTTGCTGGATCTACCACCCGAAGTCCATCTGCCTCAGCTTTAGCCCGGCTCTTCGACCCCTCGGCGAGACCTACCCGCACGTCCACGCCGGAATCCTGCAAAGACAGTGCATGCGCGTGACCTTGGCTTCCATAACCAATCACAGCTACCTTACGACCTCGAATCACATCAAGATCTGCATCAACTTCGTAGAACATTTCGGCCACGGGGGTCTCCTTCTTAATTATTTGCCATTTAGATTTATTGGGGCAGGTGGATTATCTACATGCTTTTTTCGGTGGAGCGCGAACTGCGATCACTGATGGAGCGTGAACCACGTCCCATGGCAACCATGCCTGATTGAACTAATTCCCGGATACCGAATGGCTCAAGAACTCTCAACAAGGCCTCTAACTTATCGTGAGCGCCCGTTGCCTCAATTGTGACGGTGTCATGAGCAACATCCACAACTTTTGCGCGGAATAGTTGAACCGTCTCCAGAATGTGACTCCGAGAGTCAAGATCTGCCTTCACCTTCACCAATAGGATCTCGCGCTGGACTGATAAATCTGCCTCTAATTCTACAATTTTGAGGACATTAATCAGTTTGTTCAATTGCTTTGTTACTTGCTCAAGTGGCAATCGGTCAACATTGACCACGATCGTCATCCGAGAAATGTCAGATATCTCGGTTGGTCCAACGGCGAGGGATTCAATGTTGAACCCCCGACGAGAAAACAGGCTCGCCACTCGTGCCAGAACTCCCGGTTGATCTTGGACCAGAACGGAGAGAGTATGTCGAGTCATTAGTCGTCACTGCCCCAATCAGGCGCGATCGAGCGCGCATACAGGATTTCGTCATTTCCGGTTCCGGCAGCAACCATTGGCCAAACCATGGCATCCCGGTGGACAACAAAATCAATTACCACCGGTGCATCGTTAAGGCTGAGTGCCTTTTCGATAGTTGAGTCCACCGAATCCGCATTGTCACATTGGAGTCCATACGCACCGTAGGCCTCAGCCAACTTCACGAAATCTGGGAATCTATGCGACTGCAGATCGGTATTTGAATAACGCTCATTGTAGAAAAGAGTTTGCCATTGCCTAACCATGCCTAAACTCGAGTTGTTGATCAGCGCGACCTTGATCGGGATATCGTTGATAGTACAGGTGGCAAGTTCCTGATTGGTCATTTGGAAACATCCATCACCGTCGATTGCCCACACAGTTTTATCGGGGCAACCCACCTTTGCACCCATAGCCGCCGGGACCGAATAACCCATCGTTCCCGCGCCACCCGAGTTCAGCCAAGTCCCGGGAAATTCGTAGCCGATGAATTGAGCGGCCCACATTTGATGCTGGCCAACACCCGCTGCATAAATCGATTCAGGGCCGGAAATCTTACCGAGCCGTTCAATCACGTATTGGGGTGAAAGGCTTCCATCAGTTGGCAGGTCGTAGCCCAACGGGTAGGTTTCGCGCAGTCGGTTCAGTTCCTTCCACCATCCCGCGTAATCACCTATATTTCCTAATTCGATTTCAGCCTTGATTGCCGCAATTAGTTCCGGTATCACTTCACCTACGTCACCGACAATGGGAATGTCAGCTTCGCGGTTTTTACCAATTTCCGCAGGATCAATATCAGCGTGAATCACCGCCGCATTGGGTGCGAACGAGGAAAGTTTGCCAGTGACCCGGTCATCGAAACGAGCACCAAGAGTAATGAGCAGGTCTGCCTTTTGCAATGCCCCGACCGCTGCAACTGTCCCGTGCATACCTGGCATTCCCAAATTCTGGGTATGTGAATCAGGAAACGCCCCACGCGCCATGAGGGTTGTGACCACCGGAATTCCGGTTAATTCAGCCAAGGTGCGCAGAGATGCTGACGCATTCCCTCGAATGACGCCACCACCAACATAGAGAACCGGTTGACGACTCGAAAGAATCAGTTTCGCCGCTTCACGAATTTGCTTGGAATGGGGTCGAGTCCGAGGGTTGTAGCCAGGAAGGTCAATTGAATCTGGCCAGACGAATGTGGTGTCGGCTTGGAGCGCATCCTTGGCAATGTCAACAAGTACCGGTCCTGGTCTACCAGTTGATGCCAGGTGGAAAGCCTGCGCGATAGCTTGGGAAATTTGATCTGGATCGGTGATCAGGAAACTATGTTTGGTGATTGGCATTGTGATCCCGCGAATATCAGCCTCTTGAAATGCATCGGTACCAATTGCGGCACTGGGGACCTGCCCCGTGATGGCAACCATGGGGACCGAATCCATATAGGCATCAGCGATGGGGGTGACCAAATTGGTCGCGCCAGGTCCACTTGTTGCCATGCATACCCCCACCCGACCCGTTGCGCTGGCGTAACCCTCTGCGGCGTGACCTGCACCTTGCTCATGTCGGACAAGAATGTGGCGAATCTTGGTGGAGTCCATCATTGGGTCATAGGCCGGCAAAATTGCCCCGCCTGGAATGCCAAAAACTACGTCGACACCCGCGGATTCCAAGGATGAGATCAGACTCTGGGCTCCGGTTATCCGGATCCCATCTGAGCCTGCTACGGAGTTCACCTCATGTGAATTACTCACGATTGCTGTGCCTCGTCTCTCTTAGGTCGGTTTGCTTTCGCGTTAGGTTTTGTGTGTTTGTGTCTGATTCAGTAATGCAAAACCCCCCGACCCCTAGGGGTTGCGGAGGGCTGCGCACGGATACTGGCTGCTGCTTAGCCCGTGCGCCAAATAACTACGACTGAGGTGTGTGACACGAGAGAACCATAACCTGTCAGCACTCCTTTGTCATCAGTGACCTAATACCCCGTGCTGGAGGGGTCCATAAGGGCACAAATATCTCGAGTTAGTCAAGAACTGCCCCATGAGATGCCGATCCCACTAATTTGGCGTACTTGGCAAGCACTCCACGCGTATAACGGTTAGGCAGCGGAACAAAAGCGGCCCTGCGCCGCTCCAATTCTGCTGGCTCAACGTGTAAATCCAGAGTACGTGCGTGAAGGTCAATTGAAATACGGTCCCCCTCCATGACTAGAGCAATCGGGCCTCCGTCAACGGCCTCGGGTGTTACGTGCCCTACACAAAGTCCAGTTGTACCGCCGGAGAACCGACCATCGGTGATCAGGAGAACCTCCTTGCCAAGGCCAGCCCCTTTGATAGCTCCGGTGATCATGAGCATTTCCCGCATTCCAGGCCCACCCTTGGGTCCCTCGTAGCGGATGATCACAACATCGCCAGCCTTTATCGTGCCGTCTTCCAAGGCAGCCATGGCGCTTTGCTCCCTTTCAAAAACGCGGGCATTACCAACAAATGTGTCAACCGGCACGCCTGCACTCTTCACGACAGCACCTTCTGGGGCTAGAGACCCACCCAGAATCGTGATTCCTCCCGATGTCGCGATCGCATTCTTGGAGGCGTACAAAATATCTCCATCGGGATCAGGTGGATTGATATCTCGAAGGTTCTCGGCCATCGTTTTGCCAGTTACCGTGAGGCAATCGCCATTAATCAATCCGGCATCCAGGAGTGCGCGCAAGACCACTGGGACGCCACCGACGCGATCAACGTCACTCATTACATACCGCCCGAAGGGCTTTACGTCAGCGAGCAAGGGAACTTTCGAACCGATCCTGTGAAAATCGTGCATGCTCAATTCGACTTCAGCCTCGTGAGCAATTGCCAAAAGATGGAGTACCGCGTTAGTGGATCCACCGAATGCCATGAGTATCGCAATCGCATTTTCCAAGGATTGACGGGTGATGATGTCCCTGGTTGTAATCCCTTGACGGATCAACTCAACAACTGCTTCACCGGATTTGTGGGCGAACCCATCGCGGCGACGATCAACAGCTGGCGGAGCAGCAGAACCTGGTAGCGACATTCCCATTGCTTCCGCGGCGCTTGCCATTGTGTTCGCGGTATACATTCCACCGCAGGCCCCTTCACCTGGACAAATCGCGCGTTCAATTCGATCCACGTCTTCGCGCGACATCAAGCCCCGAGCGCATGCTCCAACGGCTTCAAACGCGTCAATAATTGTGACGTCTTTTTCGGTGCCGTCCTCGAGTTTTACAAATCCCGGCAGAATTGAGCCGGCGTAGACGAATACTGATGCGACATCAATTCGAGCGGAAGCCATCAGCATTCCAGGCAGTGACTTGTCACAGCCGGCAAATGTCACCATTCCATCCATACGCTCAGCCTGCATAACCGCTTCAACGGAATCAGCGATGATTTCTCGGCTGACAAGCGAGAAATGCATTCCGTCATGACCCATGGAGATACCGTCGGAAACTGAAATGGTTCCAAATTGCATTGGGAAACCGCCAGCCTCGAAGACTCCGTTCTTGGCCGACTTTGCAAGTCGATCGAGTGAGAGGTTACAGGGAGTAATCTCATTCCAACTTGAAGCTATCCCAATTTGGGGTTTTGTGAAATCATCATCTCCCATGCCAACGGCCCGTAACATTCCCCTGGCCGGAGCGCGCTCAAGTCCATCGGTTACATCTGCACTGCGTGGTTTCATGTTTGTCATTTAGACCCCTATTCCGTTACTCCAAGTTGCTCAAGTAACAGAGTGCGCACCTTCGCTGCATCTGCTTGACCCTGAGTTGCCTTCATTACCGCACCTACGATTGAACCTGCCGCCGCGATCTTTCCACCCTGAATTTTTTCAGCAATATCGGGTGAATCGGCCAATGCTGTCGCAATAGCAGCAATGAGGGAGGCGTCGTCGTTGACGACAACAAGCCCGCGTTGACTGACAATTTGCGACACGCTACCTTCGCCATCGAGCAAGCCCTCAAACACTGATCGCGCCATTTTGTCCGTGAGGTCGCCTGCTGAGATCAATCCCTCAATTTCGAAGATATCGCTGGCGTTGACCGTGAGATCCCCCAGTTCGCAATGACGCTCATTAGCCACTCGGGTTAATTCACCCGTCCACCATTTGCGGGCAGCAGCCGGTTGCACACCGGCATCAATTGAAGCCACAATTAGTTCAAGTGCCCCGGCATTGACCAGACTTTGCATATCGAAATCGCTTATTCCCCAGTCAATTTGGAGTCGGGCCCGACGAACCGAAGGAATTTCCGGCAACGTGCCGCGCAATTCCTCAATCCACGCCTCGCTTGGCGCGATGGGAACAAGATCAGGCTCAGGGAAGTACCTGTAATCCTCAGCCTGCTCTTTTGAACGACCCGATGTGGTGTCCCCGGTCTCTTCATTGAAATGTCGAGTCTCTTGGATGATCCGCTCACCAGCACGCAGCCGATCTGCCTGACGAATCATTTCGGTGCGAACGGCACGCTCGACAGATCGGAGCGAGTTCACATTCTTTGTCTCTGTTCGCGTTCCCCACTCTTCACCCGGACGACTCAGTGACACGTTTACATCACAGCGCAACGATCCCTCTTCCATGCGGACGTCAGATACACCTAGCGCCCGCATTAGATCGCGTAACTCTGCAACATAGGCCTTGGCAACTTCAGGCGCCAGAACCCCTGTGCCAAGAATCGGCTTGGTAACAACTTCAATTAATGGGATTCCGGCACGGTTGTAGTCAACGAGTGAATGTGTTGCGCCATGAATACGGCCGGCACCACCCGCGTGAAGGAGTTTTCCAGTGTCCTCCTCCATATGGACTCGCTCAATTTCGACCCGAAAGACTTGAGGTCCGTTCTCGGTCGCAACCGTGACATCGAGGTACCCATTGATGCACAAGGGTTCGTCGTATTGAGAGATTTGATAGTTCTTGGGCATATCAGGGTAAAAATAATTCTTCCGAGCAAATCGACACCACGGAACAATCGAGCAATTCAATGCAAGACCCATGCGGATTGTCGACTCAACTGCAACCCGGTTAACAACGGGCATGCTTCCCGGCATTCCAAGGCAAACTGGGCAGACAAAAGTGTTGGGCTCTCCACCAAATTGCGCTGAGCATGAGCAAAACATCTTTGATTTGGTGCCCAATTCGATATGAGTTTCTAACCCAATAATTGGATCGAATTCAGTGATTACCGCGTTGTATTCCGTTGTCATAATGATGGCGCCTCCGAAATCAACAGTCCACCCCAGCGATCGATCAAGGCACTCTCAAGTGCCGAGCCAACTTGGTAGAGCAACGAGTCGGCCATTGCCGGGGCGATTATTTGCAGGCCAACAGGAAGTCCATCTTCGGGTGCGAGCCCGATGGGAAGCGACATTGCGCAGTTTCCCGCAAGATTAACCGGAATGGTGGCAATATCATTCAAATACATAGCGAGAGGGTCATCGAGCTTTTCACCTATTTTAAAAGCCGTGGTCGGAGAAGTCGGGGACACAAGAACGTCAACCTGGCTGAAGGCCGCCACAAAGTCTCGAGTAATCAACGTTCGAATTCGTTGAGCCTGCCCGTAGTAGGCGTCGTAATAACCACTGGATAGTGCATATGTTCCCAACATGATGCGACGTTTGACTTCGGCTCCGAAACCCTTCTCCCGTGTCGCACTCATCACTTCTTCCACGGAGCGGTCATCCCCGTCATCGACCCGAATACCGAACCGCATTCCGTCGAAGCGGGCCAAGTTGCTGGATGCTTCAGAGGGAAGAATCAGGTAGTAGGCGCCCAATGCATACTCAAAATGCGGGCATGACACTTCAACTATTTCCGCTCCAAGTTCGGTCAGAATTTCCAGGGACTGGTTAAATCGTTGGAGAACTCCGGATTGAAAACCCTCCCCCTGCAATTCCTTGATGACTCCGATTTTCATGCCACGGACATCGGCATTGAGTGCCGCTGCCACAAAGTCCGGCACAGGTGCATTAATCGACGTGGAGTCATGTGGGTCATGGCCGGCAATAACCGAGTGCAACAGGGCCGTGTCCATTACATCTCTAGCGCACGGACCCGCTTGATCTAGCGAGGAAGCCAATGCCACGATTCCGTATCGAGAAACTCCGCCATATGTTGGCTTGACACCAACCGTTCCCGTCACTGCGGCAGGTTGACGAATCGAGCCACCGGTGTCGGTACCGATTGCAAGCGGTGACTCAAAGCTGGCGATCGCCGCGGCCGATCCACCGCCAGAGCCCCCCGGAATACGCTCTAAATCCCATGGGTTGTGGGTCGGACCATACCCACTGTGCTCGGTTGACGAACCCATGGCGAATTCATCCATATTGGTCTTGCCCAATGAAACAACACCTGCGGCATGGAGTTTGTTGACAATAGTCGCGTTGTAAGGCGGTTTCCACCCCTCCAGAATCCGAGAGCCACAGGTTGTCGGGACACCCTTGGTGGCGAGTAAATCTTTAAGCGCAATGGGGACACCTGCAAGTGGCGATGAAAGTGCACCTTTCGCAAGCTGCTGGTCAACCTCGCGCGCCCGCGCGATAGACGCTTCGGGATCGACGAAAAGAAATGCATGGACCCGTTCATCAACTTGGGAGATTCGCTCAAGATGCGCCCGAGTTACTTCCTCGCTAGAAACCTCTTTTCGGGCGATCGCCCCAGCAAGTGTTGCCGCGCTTTGCCGGATCAAATCATTCATGTGGATTCACCGAGAATTCTTGGGACCCTGAATCGATCATCTTCAAATGACGGCGCCCCTGGCACAAAATCCTCATGAAGAAGCCCTGGTACAGCTATGTCTTCCCGATATACATTTTCCAAGGGAATTGGGTGGGACGTGGGTGGGATGTCAGCTGCTGCAACTTCGCTAATCGAGGTAATCGCACCAAGAATCTGTTCGAGCTGGATGGTGTAATGCTCCACCTCAAGATCGGTGAGTTCAAGTCGGGCGAGTTTGCCTAAGTGCACAACGAGATCTTGATCGATGCCGTTTGCCGCAGAGTCCGTCATGTCGCAAGTCTATTGAGCGTCATGGGTTGACTATCACGGTGCGTCACTCTGGTTTCTGGGCGAGGGCTCCGTCGAAGTCCCCACGCAGCAAGGCATGGAAACCATCAATACCTGTTCTAGGTACCCCCAGACTTTCGGCTTTGTCTGCCTTGGACCCGGCCTTTTCCCCAATCACCACCAAGTGAGTCTTTTTAGATACCGAACCGGCAACGCTCGCACCTAAGGATGCGATCGCTTCTTGGGCGCCATCACGTGTATAACCCGGAATAGAACCGGTAATCACAATTGTTTTTCCGGTTAATGGAAGTGCTCGGCCCTCGATAGCACTTTGTTGATCGATGAATCCGACGCCCGCGGCCCGCCAATGTGCGACAACATCGCGGCGCCACTGTGTTTCAAAAAATTCAATAATACTCTCGGCAATTCGCTCACCCACTCCGTCAACCGCCGACAATTCCTCCATATTTGCCGCTTCAATTGACTCAAGGGATCCAAATGTCCGCGCTAGTTTCTTGGCTGCCGTTGGGCCCACATGGCGAATACTCAGTGCCACTAGAAATCGCCATAAAGGCGCCTTCTTGGCTTTCTCCAATTCAGCCAACAAGGTCTCTCCCGCCTTGTTAATGTGGGCGCTTTCCGTGTCCTTATGCGCATTCACAAAGAAACTACTTGTGGAAAGCTTCTCAGCCGTTAAATCAAAAAGCTCCGCTTCATTTGTGATAACACCACTTGCCAATAATGCCTGAGCGGCCCTTTCTCCCAGCCCCTCAATATCCAGTGCCCCACGAGAACCAATATGAAATAGGCGTTCGCGCAATTGCGCGGGACAGCCCTGAGCGTTCGGGCAACGGAGATCTTTATCGCCTTCACTTTCTGGAGCGATCACCGAGCCGCATTCAGGGCAAAACTCAGGCATGACAAATGCAACTTCGGTTCCGTCTCGCTCCTCGAGTACTGGACCCAAAACTTCAGGAATGATTTCACCGGCTTTTCGCAAAAAAATCATGTCCCCAATGAGAATGCCTTTGCGTTCAACTTCGAAAGGATTGTGCAGCGTGGCCATGGAAACCGTTGTTCCTGCAACTTGCACTGGCTCCATGACTGCATAAGGTGTCACGCGACCAGTGCGACCAACACTGACTTCAATGTCGAGTAATCGCGTTCGGACAACTTCGGGCGGATACTTGTATGCCATTGCCCATCTGGGTGCGCGAGAAGTGAATCCCAATAATTCCTGATCTTCAAGATCGTTTATTTTCACAACAACGCCATCAATGTCAAAACTGACCTCGGAACGGTGCTCATTGAAATATTCGATGTACTCCAACACCTTGTCGAAAGTCACATGAACACGCGCATGTGATGTTGCGGGCAAGCCCCAGTGCGAAAGTCGATCGTATCCCTCGCTTTGTGTCTTAGCCTTATTCAAGATGTCGGAGTCGTGGGCGCCGAATCCGTGGACCGTGAACTGCAATGCCGACAGTCTCGCAACGGCAGCATTGAGGTCTTGATTTAATTTAGCTGCGCGTTCAGGACTTTTTGCATCCTGCACTTCCCTCTCGCGCTTGTCAATCCGCTGGCGCAGTGCCCCTGCAGCAGCGTTGCGCGGATTTGCAAACAACGGCTTGCCCATTTTCACTTGTTCACTATTTATTACATCAAAAGCTTCCAGTGGATAAAAGACCTCACCGCGCACTTCCAACAGCGCAGGAATTGACTTTCCTTGTAGTGTTTTTGGAATTGATGCGATAAAGGCTGCATTCGCGGTAACGTCTTCACCCGTTGTGCCATCCCCCCTCGTTGCGAGTGAGTCAAGTTGCCCACTTCGATAAACGGCATCGACTGCGAGCCCGTCAATTTTGAGTTCACACAGATACTCCGGATCTCGATCAAGTGCACCGTTTACTCGATCACACCAAGCACGGAGTTCCTCAGAGCTAAAGGAATTGTCCAGTGAGTACATGGGTTCAAGGTGCACCACTGGATCAAAGAGCTCGGATCGAAGGCCCCCCACCGATTGGGTGGGAGAGTCCCCCGTAATCAAAATGGGGTACTGGTTTTCAAGGGCGATAAGTTCAACGAATAATCGGTCGTAATCTGAGTCAGAGAGTGTCTGGCTTGCCTGCAGGGAATATTGACTCCTAGCATGATTAATGACTTCGACGAGTTCCTGCCAACGTTGTAATGCACTTTTCGGTGGCTCTCCGACAGGTGAATTCACAGCCACAGCGAATCAATCAATAATGGCTCAATCACCCAAAAGCCGATCCTCGTCATTCAACAAATCTACAACTTCCCGCGCAATAGTGATAGCCGACCGCGCCGCGGCCCAATCGCGTGAAACCGAAGTTGGCCGTGGAACCACTATCAATGATCCCACCGTCTCACTTAATACAAACCCAAGGCTAGTTATTCGATTCGCAATGTCTAACGCATTTTCTCGGGCTGTGAGTTCGGACTTGATCGGCCAGTACGTTGTGCAATTTTGGTCAATCAAATCTCCAAGACAACTATTAGCAGCAACATCAAAGAAGTTTGTGGCACCTGCGTTTAACAAGGGTTCAATGAAAAGATCATTATCGATGCCCATGGCAATCCCAAACCCGACGTGGGAATTTCGAGCGAGTGCAATTAGTGGTGCCCAAAAATCCAGTATTCGCGCCCGATCAATATTGACATAACTATTGAGTCCACTGGCCGTTGGAATTGTTCCCGCACACGCAGCCGCTGCATGCGGCTCCTCGAGCACAATTGTTAACTCAGCCTTGGGGAAAATCCGTTGTACAGCCCGGAGGTGCTCACCGACGGCTTCAACCAAAACCAGCGAGACTTCAGACACTGCCCCGAGATCGCGAATAAGGCTTTCACCCGATGCGCTTTCGACCTTGGCACACCAACTGAGTGGACCTACGACCGTGCAGGTGAATCGCTCAGAAAATCCCTGGGCGTGCTCTTCGATAGCGTCTTGATCCTGCCGCAGGAAGTCATGGGCCCGTTGCATGTCGATACCCTGTGTCCGAGAAATCTGCCATCCCGATGGAACAACATTTGTCGAAAAGTCGCTACTAATTGCACTGAGCATCCCTGCGGTGCGTCCAACGGGGTCCGCCCCCGGTCCACGCTCTGGCAAGACGGGTAGAAATATTGCATTGGAAAATTCACCCGCAACCACCTGTGCTGCTTCTTGTGCGGACACTCCCGGAAGAACACCTAAAGCTGATGCCCTGGCATTAGACACTGTCAACTTCCATGCAACGAATTGTTCTGACCGACTCGATTAGTGCTCGCAACCGTGGCTGAACCTAGTACTTTGGTGCCAGAGTAAATGACTGCGGCTTGGCCAGGTGCTAATCCTCTGATTGGCTCGTGCAATTCAATAATCAATTCCCCGTCGTGAACATATGCACTTGCCGGAACCGGCTCAGCATGCGCTCTCACCTGAGTACTGACGTCAACGGCCACCTCCCCCAACGGAGCTCCCGCCCAAATGGGATTGATAGCCCGAATGAAGTCAACATCAAGTAGTTCGGGCGCTCCCACAATCACCGTTCCGCTCGCACGGTCAATATCTACTACGTATCGAGGAGCCCCGTCTTCGGCGGGAACGGTCAAATTGAGCCCCCGGCGCTGCCCAATGGTCACCGTGAATGTCCCGCTGTGGCGACCAAGGACTTCACCCGTTGACGCGTCCGTGATGTCCCCGGGCTGCTCCCCGAGTTTGCGAACCAGATATCCCGCAGTGTCTCCATCGGGAATGAAGCAAATGTCATGGCTATCGGGCTTCTTGGCTGTGATCAGGCCACGCTCGAGTGCTTCTTCCCTGATCTGAACCTTGGTATCCCCACCGAGTGGAAACAGTGAATGGGCTAATTGAACCTGGGTCAAGACACCCAAAACATAGGACTGATCCTTGAGCGGATCAATTGCTCGATGCAGTTCAACCCCGTCTGGTCCGTGCTCTATTTGAGCGTAGTGCCCTGTAGCAACGGCATCGAAGCCAAGCGCGAGCGCTCGATCAAGCACGGCGCTGAACTTGATTTTTTCATTACAGCGCAAACACGGGTTTGGTGTGCGTCCTTGCTCGTATTCTGCGTGGAAGTTGTCCATCACACTCTCGGCAAATTCGGTAGAGAAATCCCACACATAGAAAGGGATCCCCAATTTGTCCGCAACACGGCGGGCATCTCGTGCGTCATCGAGTGTGCAACACCCTCGACTTTTACCGTTTGAATCCGTACGAGACAGCGCTAGATGAATCCCAACAACTTCATGGCCTTCGTCGATCATGCGCGCGGTAGCCACGGAGGAGTCAACTCCCCCGCTCATTGCCGAGATCACTCGCATCGCACTCATGCTGACACTGACCCTGCACGGTGTGCCCGCTCAACGACTCCAGGCAAAGCCTGAGCCAATTGATCAATACCTTCTTTGGAACTGTCCCGGCCCAGACTAAAGCGCAGTGAAGCGCGCGCTGTTTTTTCATCCACTCCCATGGACAGTAAGACATGACTCGGTTCAGGGATGCCAGCAGTGCACGCCGAACCCGTTGAGCAATCAATGCCGGCAGCATCGAGAAGCATTAATAATGAGTCGCCTTCACAACCGGGGAATGAGAAATGCGCGTTGTTGGGTAAACGTGCATCACCGGGATTCGGGCCATTGAGTATTACCTCCGGCACCGCGCTGGTTACAGCCGCGATCAGATACTCCTGCAATTCACGCAGCCTTGCGGCATGGTCATCGAGGTCGGAGACTGAGTAATGAATTGCGGCAGCGAATGCGGCAATTGATGCTGGGTCAAATGTCCCAGAGCGAATTTCGCGCTCTTGACCCCCACCATGAAGTACCGGTGTGAATTTTGCAAATGGATCAACAATGAGTGCACCAACCCCAACCGGTCCACCAATTTTGTGACTACTAATTGTCACTGCGGTCGCCTCAAGATCCCCAAGCCGAAGGGGCAGTTGACCCAGGGCTTGAACTGCATCAGTGTGAAATGGGACGTCAAACTTCTTGCACAGTTCTGCGATCTCGTGAACTGGCTGGATCGCACCGATTTCATTATTTGCCCACATGATGGAAACAAGCGCCACGTCTCCGCGCGTTAGTGCGCTTTCTATTTCTGTGACACTGACGCGCCCTTGCCCATCAGTATTCACGAACTCAACAACGGCGCCTTCATGTTCACTCAGCCACACAACAGGATCCAGCACTGCGTGATGCTCAATGGCGCTAGTGACAATTGTGCGAGAACTTTTCCCCATCTGGGCGCAACGTGCCCAATACAAGCCCTTTACTGCGAGGTTATCGGATTCCGTGCCACCGCCCGTAAAAATTACGGCGGAGGGTCTGATCCCTAAATCATCTGCAATTGACTCGCGAGCTGATTCCACAACGCGCCTAGCCGCGCGACCCGATGTGTGCAGACTCGAAGCGTTACCCACACGCTCAGATACCTCAAGCCAAGCTGCGCGTGCTTGCGGCAGCATTAACGTAGTTGCCGCATGATCAAGGTAAACGCGTTGCACAGTCCCGAATACTACCTAACGTCCCGATTACAACAATCCCGATTATTTGCGTTTAGCGATTTCCTCGGTCAATTGGGGAACGACCGAGAATAAGTCTCCCACAACTCCGAAATCGGCCAACTCAAAAATTGGTGCTTCGGAATCCTTGTTGACCACAATGACCACCTTGGATGTTTGCATTCCAGCACGATGCTGAATTGCACCCGAGATTCCGTTTGCAATGTAGAGCGAAGGCGAAACGGTCTTGCCTGTTTGTCCCACCTGGAATTGATGCGGGTACCAACCGGCATCCGTGGCCGCGCGAGACGCACCAACCGCCGCATTGAGACTGTCAGCTAGCGCCTCGATCACCCCGAAGCCTTCCGCTCCACCAACACCCCGGCCTCCACTGACCACAACATCAGCTTCTGCCAGTTCGGGGCGCGCACCCTTTTCTACAACATTACGGTTCGTCACCGAGACCAATTTTGCTGAATCAGAAATCCCAATCGCGATATTTTCTGTCACTGCAGTTACGGCTGACTCACTGGCTGTAATGGAATTCGGGCGAACAGTGATGATCGGTGTGCCATGTGTGACTCTGGAGTGAACTACCGTGCTGCCACCGAAAACACTTTGTGTTGCTGTTCCATCAGAGGCAATTTCGACAGCATCAGTGATGATCCCGCAACCAGACTTAATTGCTGACCGTGCAGCAATCTCTTTTCCGTCAGCACTGGAAGCCACAAGTACTGCGACCGGCTGCATGGATTCAATGAGGCTAGCGACTATCTCGGCACCCGGTACGACTGGATGATCGCTCACATCTGCTGAATCGGCCACGAGAATTTTGGCTGCTCCAAAGCTACCCAAGGCCGCGACGGCAGCGTCATTGCAACCGGTTCCCAGCCAGAGAACAACAGGTGTTCCCAATTCACGAGCAGCCGTAATTAGTTCAAAAGTTACTTTGCGAATCTCTGATTCATGATGCTCAGCGAGTACAAGTACGTCACTCATGATTTTCTCCTTAAACTTTTTAGGTAATTGCTGCTAAATGAATTTGGATGTTGTGAGGTAATCCGCAATTGAGGTACCGCCCGAGCCTTCATCTTCGACTACGACACCGGCTGGCTTCGGTGGACGAGCTGCAAAATCTGCAACAGCCGACCAAGCTGCCCCTGCGCCAACAACTGATGGGTCCAGTCCAAGATCCGTCGCGGTCAAGGTTTCAACCGGCTTCTTCTTCGCGGCCATAATTCCCTTGAATGACGGGTAGCGAGGCTCATTAATTTTCTCAACGACACTCACCACAGCGGGTAGTGTGGCGCTCAACGTGTCAAAACCGTAATCTGTCACGCGCTCAGCTGTCAGTGTTGTGCCGTCTACGCTAACCTTTTGTGCAAAAGTTACTTGGGCAAGCCCGAGACGTTCTGCGACCATTGCTGGGATCACGGACATGCGCGCATCGGTTGACTCTGATCCAAAAATAATCAAGTCAAAATCGCGTCCTTCTAGCGCTTTGGCAAGGACAGCTGAAGTTGCAATCGCGTCGGATCCAGCCAGATTGTTGTCAAGGACATGGATTCCCGCGTCGGCACCCATGCTGATTGCCTTCCGAAGGGTTTCGGCGGCGCGCTCTGGTCCCATTGTCACAATGACAACTTCACCGCCATTTGCCTCAACTAGTTGCAATGCCTGCTCAACTGCGTACTCATCCAGTTCATTGAGCACTCCGTCAGCACTTTCACGATCGAGAGTGGACGTATCGGCCTTCAGTTTCTTCTCGGCCCACGTATCGGGGACCTGCTTGACACAGACAGCGATCTTCACGTGACTGGCTCCTTTGCCGGACGAATATTTACGGACTTCTCATGTGAGAGGCACATCGTACCCACGGGAGTCCAAAACAGCCACTTACGACCAGAAGCCACGAGCACACCCTAGAGTCCTGCTGTGGGAGCGCAACGGGAATCTGTGGCCAATCACACACCAGGGGTTCCTGCGCAGCCCACCGGTCGGATTACATTTGTTTTGCATAGCCATCTCCCTTGGGTACTTGGTCATGGCGGTTGGCCCGTGGGCGAGGAGTGGTTTTATCAGGCCTTTGCTCATTCCTATTTGCCCCTTTTTCAGACGCTTGCTAGGTTAGGTGAGAAAGGCTTTCGAAATATTGCCAGTTTGGGAATTACCCCAATCCTTGCCGCTCAACTTGATGACCCTAGGGCTTTGGGTGGATGTGATTCGTGGCTCAATAACTGGCAGCTTCGTGCCCTCGACCTGCCTAAGAACCACCCATTGCGCAGTTACGAATTGAGCCAGGCCCAGCTCACCTTGGATAATTTTCGTTGTCATTTCTCACGGGGTGCCTCACCCATCATCCGATCACTTATCGATGATCAAGTGGTTGAGTTCTTGGGTGGCCCGGCCACCCACCCTTTCACTCCAGGACTTAATCCAGATATTGCTGAGATTGCTCTGAGGATTGGATTAGATGATGCCGCCCGGCGCTATGGCACTTCACCGACAGGAATTTGGGTACCGGAATGTGCATACCGTCCTGGCCAAGAAGCGGTTTATCAACGATTGGGCATCACCCACTTTATGGTTGACGAACCTGCAGTGGCCAACGTTGGCGGGCACGCATCCACTCCATATCGGTTGGGTGATTCAGAGGTGACTATCGCCGCTCGAGATGCTCGAGTGAGCGATCTTGTCTGGTCGCATGAACGCGGATATGCCGGATCGGCCGTCTACCGAGATTTTCACTTGATTGATGCACACCACGGACTCAAACTCAGTGCCGTTGGAAATAAGACTCAAGAAGGAAAGCCCCTTTACGATC
>JAFMCP010000127.1 GCA_017857705.1 Candidatus Nanopelagicales bacterium | reverse complement strand
AGCGAGGTGCTCGGTTACCTGTTCGCGCCCATGACCAACAACGATGACCACGTGCTCAGGCTCGACATGGGCGGCCGCTTCAACCACATGGCCGAGTAACGAGCGCCCCGCCACTTGATGCAGCACCTTGGGCGTGGCCGACTTCATCCGGGTGCCCTCTCCTGCAGCCTAGATGATGACGGCGAAGGGACGATGGCTCATGGCCTCATCCTTGCCTATCGAGTGCACCGAAAGCAGCCCGATTCACCAGGTCGCTAGCCCGCCCGCCTGGACCCACTCCCGCGAAGTGCGCCTCAACGAGCTACTTGACCCGCCACGATCGGAACCACTCGTGCCCGGCGTACTTCGCCCTCGCTGTCTTGCCCTTCGGTGACGCGATTATGGACACACTGACCGAGGTCTTCTTCTGTGGGTTGCGCACAACCAGGCGACCCGACTTCTTATTGAATGTCCAGGTGCACTTCTGACACACCACCTCGGCGTTCAAGGTCGCGTACTTCGGATGACTGACCTTCGTGACAACGACGGTCTTGCCGCGGTTCACCTTTCGTTTCGCTGCACGTGCCTTCACCTGCATGGGCACGGCCGGCTTGATGACCGTGATGGATGCCCATGTCGAGTTCAGCGGCGCTCCGCTAGCGTCCAACGCCGTGATGGTCGGCTCGTAGACAATGTTGTCGCGCACCGTGGCGCTACCTGAGATAACGCCGGTTCGCGGATCGAAGGCAAGACCTGGCGGCAGTTCGCCATCGATCGCATAACTAGCAACGGTGGGCATTCCCGAACTCGTCGGCACGATGGTGCTCGTGAGCCCGAATCCAATCTCGGAGTATTCCGGGTATCGCAGCCACGGAATCTGCCCCGGCTCGACCGTGAAGATGAACGACGAATCGACAGATCCGTAGTCGTCCGTCATACGCACTCGCAATGGGGCCGGCATCTCGGCGCTGGCTACGGGAGTTCCCGAGATCACACCGGTCTGCTCGTCTAGTGACATCCCGGCCGGAAGCGTCCCGCACACCAATCGGTACGTGGTCTTTCCATGGGTGTTGACCTCGACCGGAGTGATGGTGATTGCCGAATCCCTGCTGCCGCGCACCCGATCCGGGTAGTTCGATGCGTGATGGGGATCATCCACGTAAACAGCAAAACTCGATTCGGTAACGGTCCCATCGGGTGCGCTAGCCGCAATGCCCACAGTCCAGGTCCCCGCTATTTCCGGTGTGCCGGAGATAACTCCAGCGCTACCGTCGAGGTGAATTCCGGGCGGTAGCGCACCGCTCGAGATGGTGAAGGCCGTGCCTGCCGGCAGTTGCGAGTTATTCGGCGCAACCGTCAGTGTCGCCCCAACGGAACCGTGAATGTCCGCATAGACCTGACCCTCTGGCGCCACGCACACGGCGTTGATCCCGCTGGCACTTGACCCACCGGGCCCACCCGTGCTGGCCCCCCGGTTGCTGCTGGGTGTCGTTGGTGATGACTGTGTCCCACCTGTCGGAGATGTCGGTCCAGTGGGTGTTGTCGAGGGTGTACTCGTTGGCGTCGAGGCCTTCCCCGTATCGAAGGGCGACGCATCGCTCCACGCGGACTTCACCGAACCAAGAATCAATCGGAATCGCACCGTGCCGGTCAGGGACTTCTTCGCACTGAGCGGCACCGAGAAGCTACCGCTGTTGGTGTTGGTCCCCGCCTGTGGCGGTGCGACGCTCCCGGCAATGGTCGTGCTCTTGCGACCATTGGACAACTGGTATTCCGCTTCGATTTGGGTACCTGCCGGAACCCCGGGTGTCACTTGGTAGTTGACGGAGACAGCACTGTTGCCGAAAAGCGCACTTGCGATCGTGGGCTTGGGCAGTGCGCAATCGATCTGGGCCGTGACGAACGAACCCCGCACAACGGCGATCCCGCCGTTGGCGAAGAAGTTGTTAGGGCGACTCAGTTCCGGGTACAGCGCCTTTGACGTGCCGCAAGGCAAGGCTGTCGGCGGCGTGACGCTACCCACGCCTGTATCGATCCAGACAAGATTCCAGCCGTTTGGTGCCCCGGCAGCCGTCCAACTCACCGTTCTGACTGCAGCGCCCCCCTGGTTTTGAATGTCCCCGAGCGAGTAAGCACCAGTCACCGACGTTGGCTGCGGTTGGACGGTAATCGAAGCCGTTGCGCTCGCCTGCGCGCCACTGGTGGACGTGGTGACGCACTCATAATTCTGTGTCCCGGGCGAGGATAGGGCGACCACGGCTTGGGCGGCATCACCCGTTGTTGAGGCAAGCACCGACCCACCGCTCTTTACCTCGGTGGTGTAAGTGCCGTCCACATTCTTGGCCCGTGCCACCACCGTGACTTGGGTGTCGCCGACATAGAAGTCGTTGTTTGCATTAATGGGGATCACTTCGCACGTGATGCTGGGAGCCGGCCGCACCACGACTCGCACAGAGGCGCTCGGCGTGAGGGTGGTGGGAGATTGCGGATCGAGGTCCTGGAAATACCCCTGACAGAAATAATCGGTCGTTACCGTCGGCGACACGGTGGCCGAAACAGACTGCGATCCGACAGCTGGTGCGCCCGATGTCGCCACCTGGCCAACGTTGGAGTGATCGATAAATACCGAAGTCAACTGCAAGGAAGTCGTAGCGTCGACCGAAGCCGCAAGGGTGACGGACTCCCCCGCGTTGATGGTCACGCTGGACTGTCCGTTCGCGGTGCAGGTCAGATCTCCGGGCGCCGCCTGCGCTGGGGAGGGAAGCGCAATCAAGCTCGCCATCAACATCATCGGAGCCACCAGCAACGCACCCGGCCGCAACACCCGAGACTTCGCACCATCACCCATAGTGATCACTACACCTTCCAGTCGCGCCGACCTCGTCAGTCAACATATCTCGATAATCAGGATACGTGATGGCTCTCAGGGGAGGATTCAAGCCTCCATTGACGGATTTAAAGTCCGCTGTCCTGCCACTAAACGACCGGGGATCGCGGGCGCGGGGATCATCCCGATGGTCTACTGGGGCTTGGTGTCCTGGCTCGACCTGGGCCTCATCATGGCGTTCTGGGCGATCACCGCGCTGGGCATCACCGTCGGCTACCACCGGTACTTCACGCACGGTTCCTTCAAGACAAACCGCGCCGTGAAGATCACCCTCGGTGTTAGGGGCTCGATGGCGCTCGAAGGTTCGATCAACCAATGGGTGGCCAAGGGCCTGCTTTTCGCGCATATGGGTTGGTTGTTCTCCGAGGAGCAAGCCACCGTCGATAAGTACGCACCCGATATCCGCGACGACGCAGACATCCAACGCATCAACAGTTGGTTCAAGCCACTAGTTGCGGTCACGATTACCCTTCCCGGGGTAATCGGCGGTTTGGTCACCTGGTCGTGGATCGGATTCTTGGCCGGCATGTTCTGTGGTGGCTTCGTACGCATCGCTTTCGTGCACCACGTCACCTGGTCGATCAACTCGATTTGCCACGTCTTCGGCAAGCGCCCATTCAAGAGTCGCGACATTTCTAGCAACGTCGCCCGGCTGGCAATTCCGTCCTTCGGTGAGTCCTGGCACAACGAGCACCACGCCGATCCGACCTGCGCGCGTCGATTAATCCTCCTGAGAAAGGCAGCTTTGACGTTGGGGCTGAAGACATCGGGGATTTGTATCCAGAGTAAGATTCGAAAGCAATTTTGACCTCAACATGTCTCTTAGGTGAGGTTAAGGTGAATAAATTCGTAAGGTAGACCTACAAAAATGTGGTCTTTCCTCACGATTTG
>JAFMCP010000126.1 GCA_017857705.1 Candidatus Nanopelagicales bacterium | reverse complement strand
GTGCCGGGTTTAAGCCGGGTGTCTCTACCGGTTGGACTACGAGGACGAGAAGGTTTCCCCTCTCGGGCGTAACCCTATCTTCTGACCAATTACCGACTGCCCAATAACTCCTCGAACCAAAACTTCGTGTATCGAGGAGTGCTGTATTTGGTGGTTCGCGCACCTTTATCCGGGTCCACCCGCATTCTTAGGGGGGAAATTCCTAGGGGATATTCTTAGGAGGACGGCCATGCAGCATTGATCGCTCTGAGAACTTCAGCGGTTGGCTTGTCTTCTGAGAACCATTGAGTCATTTCCGTCCGAGCCGCTCCGGCACCGACTGCTTCTGGCATCAGATCAGACGCCTCAAAACGGAACGTTCCTTCAAGGCCTATCAGGTACTCGGCCGACATTTGTTCTATGGAACCCTCGACATAGGTGTCCAAAGGAATACTTCGATTAGCGGATACCCAACCACCAAGCGCAGCTCTACTAGTTGCGAATTCCGCGGAGGAAAGGTACCGCTGAACTGCTGCTACCTCCGACCGATCAGAAAGTGCTAAGACGAAATTGCCGGTTCCGACAACTGGTTGTGGTGCAATTACATCGTCAATTGCCGGGAGGTAGAAAGCAAAAACATCTCCATCAATAGCAACGGTTACACCCTTTTTCAAGCGATCCCACTCCTTCGCGTAGGAACTCGCGTTTTGAAGCATTCCACATTCTCCTGTGAGAATCGGGCCGCCAGAATCTTCGGAAGGCGTCGTCGCAATTGTTTGAACGTCACCAAAACCACCATTCACGTATTCCGGGTACTTCATCCAGCCCGCCAATACGTCCATGGCTGCAGTCACTTCAGGAGAATCGAACTGGATTTCGTGGTTGACCCATTGGTCATATGTCTCTCCGCCAAACATGCGAAGCATGATCTGCGCAAGCCAAGCAGTAGCCTCTTGCCCAGTTGTTGTATCGGACTTAATTCCGCCACACCACGGCTTCACGCCGTCCACCACCATCTGATCCGAGAGCGCCCACAGTTCGTCCCATGTGGTCGGAAGTGCGTAACCGTTGGCTTGGAATGTCTTGGGTGAATACCACACCAGTGACTTCATGTCAGAACCAAGTGGAGCCGCATAGAAAGTTCCATCGACTGTGCCGTAGGACTTCCAAGCGGGGCTCCAGTGTGCCTCGACGTTGGCAACTGTGCCAGCCGGTGCTGGCACAGGTCCACCGCCAGCAACTAGCTTCGCCAGCAATATTGGCCCGGGAATAAGTGCGATATCCGGTTCGTTTCCAACCTGGATCCGGCTTGGAAGTTCAGCCTCGAGCTGGTCGGTTCCCTCATAGACGATATCAATTCCGGTGCATGATTCGAATTCAGTCCAGGACTTCTCAAATAGATCCTGTTCTAACGGCAGACTCGATCTGAAGAAGCTCACTGATGCAGACTCATTGCCCATGTAATCTGCATATGCTTCACAGCCTGCCGCCACTGCGGTTGTTTCTTCTTCCGCTGGTGTCTCAAATGTTGTTGTCGAAGTTTCACCTTCGGGGCTGGTACTCGAACAACCGGCAAGGATTATCAAGGCTGCTACCCCGCTTGCGATTACTGCTGGACTGATATGGCGTCTCACTGTGTGCAAGGAAATCTCCTGATTGAATTTGCGTGCTCAATTGAATGTAAGTGCTAACGAAAGTCCCTGACGTCCACTCAAGCACACTCACGATCGCTTCAGCTCGCGACGCCATTCCCCCTTCGCCTGTCAGCGCGACTCGTTCGCAAGCATAACCATTACATGAAGGGTATAATCCACACATCAACACGTATTCCAGACACGGATAACAAAATTCACCATGCTCAAAGTCTCAAAATTAAATAACCATTAATTCCTCCACTACGGATCGTCCGGCACGTACCTGCCGGTGGAAGGCAAGAAATCATGACGGAATCAGTGCGCTTTGAAGACGTATCACTTCTCTACCCCGGCGGCACCATCCCCGCGGTCAGCCACCTTGACCTCACCATTGAAAAGGGCGAGTTCCTCGTACTTGTCGGCCCTTCCGGTTGCGGCAAGTCAACCAGCCTTCGCATGCTGGCCGGACTCGAACCTATCTCCGATGGCAAAATCTTTATCGGGGATCGCGACGTCACACATCTTGCTGCTAAAGACCGCGACATCGCGATGGTGTTTCAGAACTACGCGCTCTACCCCCATATGTCAGTTGGCGAGAATATGGCCTTCGCTCTGAAAATCCAAAAAGTTTCAAAAGACGAAATTGCCCGTCGAGTCACCGAAGCGGCCGCACTACTTGACTTAACCGAGTACGTTGATCGTAAGCCAAAAGCTCTCTCAGGTGGCCAGCGTCAGCGGGTTGCGATGGGACGCGCGATTGTTCGCGAGCCACAAGTTTTTCTTATGGATGAACCGCTTTCAAACCTTGACGCAAAACTTCGTGTACAAACTCGAACACAAATCGCAGCGCTTCAGCGACGTCTTGGCACCACCACCGTTTATGTGACGCACGACCAGGTTGAAGCCATGACCATGGGCGACCGAGTTGCTGTCCTCAAAGACGGGGTCTTGCAGCAGGTCGACTCCCCTCGGGCGCTCTACGACGAACCGGCAAATGCCTTCGTTGCAACCTTTATTGGTTCTCCCAGTATGAACATTATTGACGCAAAGATTGTCGAAGGTGGTGCCGACTTCGGTGGGAGCGTTCTTCCCATTGAGCGCGAAGTTCTTGCCAAAGCCGACGGCGATCGAGTACTCGTGGGCGTGCGGCCCGAAGACTTGCACTTGGCAGAGTCCGGTCCAGAAATGAAAGTCACGCTAGTCGAGGAACTCGGTGCTGACACATTCGTTTACGGAACAACACCCGACGGTGTCAACGAACTCGTTGCACGATCACGCGGCTTTGTTTCACCTCGCGTTGGAGACATGGTGCATGTTGATCCGCAGCGCACGTACGTGTTTAAGGAAAGCGGAATGCAGGAACGCATTAAGTAGTCACGCGGAACCATCTCGCACAGTTGGGCGGCAAGACTTCTGACTTGTCGCCCACTGTATTTACCAGTTCACTGTCCAACAATATTTCTGCTCCAACCAAGGGCTCCGGTAGTTGATACGCCTCAAGTCCGGTATTGACGACAACATGGATTCCGTTTTCTCTGGAAAAAATCATTACGTGTGAATTGCCCGAGTCAATAAATCGCACTTCACCTCGAAACTGCACCCGCTGATCCAAACTGGCGCGATATAAATTCAAAGTGCTCGTTGCATCAAGGTCTTGGGCTGCAACTGAGAGTTGGGGCCAGTCAGCAGGTTGCGGAAGCCACGTAGCGCTTTCTGACTCGGTGAAACTGTAGGGAGCAGAGCCGCCAGCCCACGGCAGCGGAACCCTCGCGCCATCGCGTCCCTTTTGTTCCCCTCCAGTTCGAAAGAAGACCGGGTCTTGACGGTCAGAGTCGGACAGGGGTGCGTCTGGCAGTCCGAGTTCCTCACCTTGGAACACGTAAATCGACCCCGGTAAAGCGTGAGCGACCAGGGCAAGTGCCCGGGCACGAGCCAGACCGGTTTCTCCTCCACCAAGTCGAGTAACCACTCGAGGTGAGTCGTGATTGGACAGTGCCCACGTCGGTGGTGCACCGACAGCCGCAACCGCATCAATTGCCTTGGTGATCGTGTCACGCATGGCGACCGCACTCCACGCAACAACTAGAAAGTCAAAACCGAAAATCTGGTGCAGTGATGTGGGTGACACGTAACGGCCGGCACGGTGCGCGGGCACCCACGCTTCACTAACGGCCA
>JAFMCP010000029.1 GCA_017857705.1 Candidatus Nanopelagicales bacterium | reverse complement strand
GGCAATTGCTCCCCACAACAGTACGCCCCAATTGACCCGTTCATAGGTGACATACAGAAGGCTCGAGGTTGCCCCCGTCCCCATGACGGAGCCATACCAAGCTGGTTGAGTGTGTAGCCCGGGAAGTTTTTTTTGCTCCATTCCCAACAGCATATAGCTGCCAAGATACCCCAGGGGGTATATGTGTGCCACGGAAGTCTGTGATGTAGCCTACGGAGATGTTGACTCGCTCAAGCTTAAAAATTAGCCCCCACGCTTGGCGTGAGGCTATGTCGCAGTGGTCTTCGCGGCGCTGGTACGCCGCAGTTTTGTCTGGATTAGGCATTGGATTCTTGATCGCCCTACCCACCGCCGTGATTCCTAACCCAATTTTTGGTCGAGCAATTGAAACAACATGGTGGTCTTACCCCACCGTTATCGCCAGTGCGATTCTCGGCGGTCTTCTAGTTGCCACATATGTTCGCGAGTCAATCTCTGATGAGGAAATTGAGGTCAAGAGCACGGACACCTCCCTTCGAATCGGCACACTCGGTGGGTTCATCACTTTCTTTGCCGTCGGCTGTCCGGTGTGTAATAAGTTGGTTCTCATTGCCCTTGGATCAAGTGGTGCAATTTCATGGTTCGCACCCATTCAACCCTTCTTAGCCGTGATCTCACTCCTGTTCATGTTGTGGGCCTTAAACGTTCGCTTGATCAACCAGAATTCATGTTCCCTAACAGTCACCAAAGTGTGAAACTGCTTTTTAATATCCGACTAGGCTTATCAGATGGAAGACTGTGCCAAACGCGCATATCACCATGGTGATTTGCGCGAGGCTCTCATTGAGCAGGCAATAACCAGTGTCAACGCGGTGGGCGCCGATCATGTCTCACTTCGCGCGGTTGCTGCTGCAGTAGGGGTCAGTCCAAGTGCTGCCTACCACCACTTTGCCGACAAGGATGCTCTCATGGAGGCTGTCCGTGAGCGAGGATTCGTTGAACTTGATAGTTTCATCTTGGCTCAGGTTTCCAACGATACTCGTCAATCCAATCCCATTGAACTTCTTCGACATTCAGCTAATGCCTATATTTCATACGCGGTTGACCATCCGCATTTATTTCACGTCATGTTTTCCGGGGTACAGACTCGACGTCGTCCCGAGTACATTGAAAGTTCAATCCTGTCAACGCTCGCCCATCTCCAGTCCGAATATGGTTTTGCTGAGACCGACTCGCAACTCTTGGAATCTGTCCTCCTCGCATCAGTTCACGGTATCGCTGCACTCGTCATTGAAGGACGGATGAACCGGGAACAAGTACCCGCAGCCGTGGACATGCTGACCACAATTATTGTGAAAACTCCCAAGAAAGAATGAAGAAGGCAATGACACGAAACATTTTGGCAACGAGTGGCGGATTTCTTCCCCGCATTGATTCTGGCGGAGCCCGTCCCGGTGGATTGATTAAGCGAGCCCTTGAATTGACCGGCTTAGAGTGTCCACGGGTTACATTAATTATGACGGCGACCGGTGATGATCCCGGTTACCTTTCCCTCATGTACAGCGCACTTCGGGAACTGGACTGCGTCGTTGATCACTTAGCACTTTTCCCGATGCCCAATCATGAACCCCAGGAAATAATTAGCCGAAGTGACGTGATCTGGGTTGGTGGTGGAAGTGTCGTCAACCTACTCGCCGTTTGGAAGGCCCACAATCTTGACTCTCTCCTACATCAGGCTTGGATTAACGGAACCGTTCTCGCAGGAGTCAGTGCCGGCTCAATTTGTTGGCATGTCGGAGGACCGACAGACTCTTATGGCAAGACACTGCAACCGGCATTGGGCGGACTTGGCATTTTGCCCTACGGCAACGGGGTGCATTACGACTCTGAGAAACAACGTCGCCCATTAGTTCACGAACTTGTAAAAAATGGCGTATTGCCAACAACATATGCGACAGATGATCGAATCGGTATTTTGTATCAAGACACAACGGCAATTGAAGTGGTCACGGATCTTGAAGTTCTGGATCCCGATGGCCCCGCCGCCTATCGGATTGAATTAATCGACGGCATTGTTGTGGAAACGCGATTGCCGGTTGGGCCAATTAACTCGTTTGACAATTGATAAAGCCGCAAAGTAACTCCAGAATTGAGACTGCCAACAGTCGAACGGTTCTCCCGTCGGGGGAATCAGCCTGGGCATCAACTTCGGTGAAGTCCACCGAAGTGACCTGTGGACTGTTCCCGATCAGGTAGGCAAAATTTCGAAACTCGTCAGCACTGATACCTCCGGGTGCTGCCGCTGGGCAACCGGGCACAACTGAGCGGTCGCACACATCAACATCGAAATCCACATGAATCGGTCCGCCAGCCGACCCAGCAATTTCCAATGCTTGAGCAATCACGCTCTTCGCGCTGCGATCGCGCAACTCGCTCCGCGGGATAACTGTGATTCCGTAGTCCTTTGCCCTCTGCGCGTACTTGGGTGAATTTGAAAAATCCGCAATACCGATTTGGACAATGTTCGCGCCGTTGAGCCCTGCTCTCACCAGTCGTTGAACAGGAGAGCCATTTGATTCACCGTCTCGCAAATCGTGATGAGCGTCAAAGGTAATCAGACCTGCACTGTTGATCTGGCTACCCCAAATTCCAGTAGCAACGGAATAGGTGATGGAGTTGTCTCCTCCAATTGCTATCACAAATTTGTCGGCGAGTTCCCTGAGCTTTTCCTGGACACGTTGTTCACCCTGTGCATGATCGGGGCCGTTGACATTTCCTGCGTCAAAAACCGCGAGCTCACGCAGATCCTGATCGTGGCTCGTGCAGTAGGTTGAAAAGCGCAGTAAAGCCTCACGCACGGCTTGCGGCGTTGTATCAGCGCGAGTCGGACTGATCGAAGTTTGGTGGGCGGGGACACCCAATAGCGCAACCATCGCAGTGGGATCATCAGTGAAAAGCGCAGCAGCACGGGGCCAGTTTGGGTCTAGGTTCATCTCTTGTCCTTTGATCCGCTGGGCAAACGTCCACCAAGTCGCTTTGTGAGCTCGCGTGCGGAGTCTTGCACAGCATCAACGAGAGTTTGCGAATTGGAGTCGTCAATCGTGCCGTCTCGGTACACAAGATTAATTGCGGCAACCGGTTCACGCAGATGATCAAAGACTGCGGCGGCAACGGAGGAATGCCCTCGCGTTACTAACCCTGATTCAATTGAAAAACCTTGCTTCCGCTCTTTGGTGAGCAGGTCCTTTAATTGTGAGGGATTCTGTGGGCCCTCACCCGTTCGATTTACAAACGAATCTGAACTGGGAAACAGCGCACGAACTTGAGCCGCTGACAGATAGGAAAGCATTGCCCGACCCGATGCCGTGAGTGAGGCCGGAAGCCTCACCCCGATTTCCGATACAACCGTAATCGGTCCCCCCGTACTTTCTTTGAGTAAGTAGTAAGTGTCACTCCCACGCAGAATTCCTAAATGGCCAACCAGTGGAGCAATTCCCGCAACTCTTTTCATCAAGGAAACCAGAATTGGTCGGGCGCGTGATTCAAGTGGTTCGTGCCGCATGTATGCAGAGCCGACTTCGAATGCGCTCACACCTAAGCCCCATAAGGCATTTTCGCTCGGTCCATTTTCGTTCTGTGAATTCCCCGCACTAATGCTGGTGATGGGGGTGACAAATCCTTTTGACTGCATCGCGGCGAGGAGGTGGTACAGCGAGGATTTGGGTATCTCTAATTCGCTACCGATTGTTCTCGCTGGGATCGGACTAGCACTGCGGGCTAGTAACAGCAGTACTTCCAAGGTTCGATTGGCAGCGGGCACCTGGCTCATGAAAGCAGTCTCGCATTTGAGACTCGTAATGTCCATTCGCCCTTTACGCGGGGCTTTATTGCAGCAGACTTTACCCATGACCACGGAAAATCTGATCACACCAACATATGACCCCACCCGCGAGATTCACGCGACTCGCGGCAGCACCCGCACGGCACCGGGCTGGGGACAGGAGGCAGCAATGCGCATGCTGCAAAACAACCTTGATCCCGCCGTTGCCGAATACCCGGAAAAATTGGTTGTATACGGGGGCACGGGCAAGGCAGCCCGCGACTGGCGCAGCTACGACGCCATGATTCGCAGTCTGCAAACACTGAAAAATGACGAAACGATGTTGGTGCAATCAGGACGCCCCGTTGGAATCATGCAAACCCATGAGTGGGCACCCCGTGTCCTGATCGCGAATTCAAATCTGGTCGGTGATTGGGCGAACTGGCCCGAGTTCCGTCGACTGGAACATCTTGGGTTAACCATGTACGGCCAGATGACCGCTGGATCTTGGATCTATATCGGGACACAGGGAATCCTGCAAGGCACCTACGAAACTTTCGCGGCCGTTGCCCAAAAAAAGTTCGGTGGGACATTGGCCGGGACTTTGACATTGACCGCAGGTTGCGGCGGCATGGGTGGCGCACAACCACTCGCGGTCACCATGAATGAAGGTGTCTGCCTTGTTATCGACATTGATCCAAGTCGCTTGCACCGTCGCGTCGTTGACCGATATCTCGACGTTGTTGCCGACGACATTGAACACGCACTCAAACTCGTACTTGACGCCAAGAAAAACCGCACTGCGCTCTCTGTCGGTTTGGTTGGCAACGCTGCAACACTGTTCCCGGAATTACTTCGTCGCGGTGTACCTATTGACATCGTCACCGATCAGACTTCCGCCCACGATCCACTGAGTTACATTCCCGAAGATATTGATTTCGGTGATGCACACGAATACGCAGACAAAAAACCAGATGAATTTACCGAGCGAGCCCAACTGGCAATGGCCAAGCACGTGGAAGCGATGGTTGGCTTCATGGATGGTGGAGCAGAGGTATTTGACTATGGAAACTCGATCAGAGATGAAGCTCGAAAGGGTGGCTTCAACCGAGCTTTCGCCTTCCCAGGATTCATCCCGGCCTACATTCGTCCACTTTTCTGTGAAGGAAAAGGCCCGTTCCGTTGGGTTGCACTTTCTGGTGACGAAAAAGACATTTACAAAACGGATCAGGCAATCTTGGAACTTTTCCCAGAAAACGATCACCTTCGCCGCTGGATCACAATGGCCCAAGAACGTGTTGCCTTCCAAGGTCTTCCCGCTCGCATCTGTTGGCTGGGTTACGGTGAGCGAGATAAAGCCGGCGCCAAATTCAATGACATGGTTGCCAGTGGTGAACTCTCAGCACCGATCGTGATTGGTCGCGACCATCTTGACTGCGGGAGTGTCGCCTCCCCTTATCGCGAGACCGAGTCAATGCTCGACGGCTCTGATGCGATAGCTGACTGGCCCTTGCTTAACGCAATGGTCAATGTCGCATCAGGTGCTTCCTGGGTCTCCATTCACCACGGCGGCGGTGTTGGTATCGGTCGATCTATTCACGCTGGCCAGGTCACCGTGGCTGACGGCACAGAACTCGCTGGTGAAAAGATCAGGCGCGTGTTAACCAATGATCCAGGTATGGGTGTAATCCGGCACGTTGATGCCGGGTACGACATTGCTTGCGAAGTAGCCGAAGAAAAAGGTGTTCGCATCCCGATGACCGAAGGTGTAGGCCCGCAAGCGTGATAACTCTTGTTCGCAACATTGGTGAGTTGATTACCAATGACGGATCTGGCCCGTATCGAAAGAGCGGGTTTGCATTCACCTTTTCGAGTGGACTCATTAATTGGGTTGGACCGGAGACTGATGCACCTGATCATTGCGATCACGTAATTGATGCTGCCGGCTGCGCGGTTCTTCCGGGTTTTGTGGACTCCCACTCACATCTCATTTTTGCCGGTGATCGCTCTGCTGAATTCGCCGCGCGAATGAATGGTGAGACCTATGCTGCAGGTGGGATTCGCTCAACGGTTGCGGCAACACGAGCCGCAACCGACACCGAACTGCGGTCAAACTGCGCATCGCTGGTTGACGAGTTTCATGCCAGTGGAATCACCACCTTTGAAATCAAGTCCGGGTACGGGCTTGATGTGGAAAACGAAGTTCGCAGCCTGCGCATTGCCCAGGAGTTCACTCCGGAGACTACATTCCTGGGCGCGCATGTCATTCCCCGTGAGTTTGCGGAAGACCCGGATGCGTACGTCGACCTGATCTGTGGCGAAATGCTCACGGCCGCACTCCCCTATTCCCGTTGGATTGACGTTTTCTGTGACAAGGGTGCATTTAATCCCGATCAAGCTCGCAGGATCCTTCGCGCCGGTGCTGATGCAGGACTGCTCGTGAAATTACACGCGAACCAAATCGAATCTATTGGTGGAATTGACGTGGCCTGCGAACTGAGTGCCATATCCGTTGATCACTTGACACACACCTCTGATTCCGAACTCAATAACCTCGCTGGTGCGGGAATAGTTGCAACGCTACTGCCGGGCGTTGAGTTCTCAACCCGTTCTGACTACCCCGATGCCAGGAGATTTTTTGATGCAGGGGTTGAAGTGGCGCTCGCCACCGACTGCAATCCCGGCAGTTCATTCACCACTTCAATGCAATTAATGATCGCCCTTGCCGTTCGTGAAATGCATATGAATGTTGACCAAGCGATTCGCGCAGCCACACTGGGTGGCGCGCATGCACTTGCACGCACCGACATTGGCGTGATCTCTCCCGGCATGAAAGCTGACTTCATAGTCCTTAGCGCTCCGTCAATTGATTTTCTCGCGTATCGTCCGGGTGTGCCGCAAATAGCCCACACCTACTTGGCCGGAAAGGCACTCACCACATGACACAGACTGTAATTCTCGGAACTAATCCGCCAAGTATCGATGAAGTAATCGCCGTTGCCCGTGGCAATGCTCAGATCCAGATCAGTCCCCAAGCACTCGAAGCAATGGCGGTCAGCCGTGCATTCGTGGACAAACTCGCCCACCAAGAAACACCCGTCTACGGAATCTCAACCGGGTTCGGTGCACTGGCCACCCGGCATATTCCCCAGGAAAGTCGAGTCCTGTTACAGAAATCGCTGATCCGCAGCCACGCGGCCGGGTCAGGCAATGAAGTTGAGCGTGAGGTTGTCCGAGCAACGATGTTCCTTCGGCTCAAGACTCTGACATCGGGCCGCACCGGTGTTCGCCCAGAAGTTGCCCAAACCTATGCAGCGATACTCAACGCTGGGATCACCCCGGTCGTCTATGAGTTCGGTTCACTGGGTTGTAGCGGTGACCTCGCGCCTCTGGCTCACTGTGCACTGGTCGCCATGGGTGAAGGAGAAGCCCGAAATGCCGACGGTGATTTGGGCGATGTTGCCTCACTGTTGAGTGCAGCAGGGATTTCACCCCTTGAGCTCAGAGAAAAGGAAGGCCTTGCCCTCATCAATGGGACCGACGGGATGCTCGGCATGTTGATCATGGCTATTGCTGACCTTGAAGGTCTCTGCGATGCAGCAGACCTCGGTGCCGCCATGAGCGTTGAAGCGTTGATGGGAACCGATCAGGTGTTTCGTCCTGAACTGCATCAACCCTTACGACCACACGTTGGCCAAGCGGTCAGTGCGGCGAATATGTTTGCAGCCCTCGCGGGATCACCGATAATCGAAAGTCACAAATTAGACGATGATCGAGTCCAAGATGCCTACAGCCTGCGGTGCGCACCCCAGGTCACCGGCGCCGTTCGCGACACAATCGCGCACGCAAAAAATGTTGCTCACAATGAATTAGCAGCGTGTATCGACAATCCGGTGATTCTTCCCACAGGAGAAGTAACAAGTAACGGGAACTTCCATGGAGCTCCGGTCGCATATGTTCTGGATTTCCTTGCAATTGCCACTGCTGATCTTGGATCAATTTGCGAACGTCGCACTGATCGGCTTCTCGACAAGAATCGAAATCACGGCCTGCCACCATTCTTGGCGCATGACCCCGGGGTTGATTCAGGGCTCATGATCGCGCAGTACACCCAAGCTGGTTTGGTCAGTGAATGCAAGCGCCTAGCAGTGCCGGCGAGTGTTGACTCGATCCCCAGTTCCGCGATGCAAGAAGATCACGTCTCCATGGGATGGCACGCGGGACGGAAATTACGCAGTGCCATCTCCCATCTCACCACGATCATTGCTATCGAGTTCATGGCCGCAGGTCGGGGCCTTGAACTGCGCGCACCACTTTTGCCGGGTCCGGTAACCCAAAAACTCCTGCACGAACTACGCAGGACGACTACGGGTGCTGGTCCTGATCAGTTCCTAGCGCCCGAGATACAGGCAACCCGAGAGTTCATCATGTCACGGTTTTTAACCTCAACACTGAATTACTAATCCTGAATTAGTTGAGGCCGCCAAGAAATTCCCAGCGGCCTCACCCCAACATGCAATCAAGTTATTCGGGATCAACTCACACGGGCAGCGTGGACTTCAGCATCTGCAACAACTTTCTGCAGTTGCGTACCCGCCGCGGTGAGTTTGCCATTCCACTCATTTGCCCGGACGCACCACATGACAGCTTCCTGAGCTTCTTCTAATTCACTGCGTGACTGAGCTGGGCCGGCATCCCCCAATCGATTCAACACTCGATCTGCTGCAGCAACCCACTGCTCAGCCAGTTGAAGGTGTTCAATTTCTTTTGCCAGTTGCCGGATTTCGGCTCCGGGGTGCACCTGCGTGGGTTCAATACTTTTGACCTGCGCTTCTGCGCGATCAACAGCGTGCAGAAGTTCGTCTCGCATTACTGCATGAATCTGGGATTTTCGAATCGTAGTTCGCAAGTTTTCGCACGACGCTTTGGCATTATTGCGAGCCGCAAAAAAGCGATCCTCGCTCCGGTTGCCCTTGTACTTTGCCTCAATCCGGCTGGTACGACTGGTTGTTGTATTGCTCATGGCAGTTCCTTCCCAGTAGGTGCTCTCACAGATGAATTACATGAGTCCATTGTGCACCCGATGCCGACTTTTTTCAGGCTTTACGGCATGGCGGAAAGTCCACCATCCACGATTAGCTCCTGACCGGTCATGAAACTTGAGGCATCACTGGCAAGGAAAAGCGCAGCAGCAGAGATTTCCTCGGCTCGACCCCAACGACCCATGGGGACCCGAGAGAGGGTTCCCGCTTCGGCTTCCTTAGTCTCCCGAAGAAAATCAGTGAGATCTGTCTCAATCCACCCAGGAACCAAGGAATTGACCCGAACACCCTGGCTGGCAAGCTCGAGCGCCAGGCTCCTGCTGAAACTGATTACGGCAGCTTTGGCGGCGCCGTAGTGGGACATGAAAGGCGATCCTCGAAGTCCAGCAACCGATGACACGTTGATCACCGATCCATTCCCAGAATTAACCAATCGGGGAATTACTCCCTGGGTCAGGGCAACCAGTGAATCAAGATTGAGATTCATGGTCTTGCGCCAGCCCGAAAGACGCATTTTCTCGGTACTTGCCATGAAGGAGTTCCCGCCAGCGTTATTGACCAATATGTTGAGTTCATCGAAGTCCAAAGCGGTGCAGATCGACTCCGCCGCATCCTCTGCGGAAAGGTCCGCGGATATCACCTGTGCGGCGCGACCAAGCGCCCTAATCTCCTGGGCAAGGTCTTCTAATTTCTGCGCATCCCGGGCCACTAGGGCAACATCGGCGCCCTCTTGGGCAAAGCTCAGGGCAATCGCCCGACCAATTCCGCGCGATGCACCCGTAATAAGTGCGGTTTTCCCGGCAAGAACCTGTTCGGACATAAGTATTCTCATTTCACTTGGTAAATAATGTAAACATAGTTTAGCGGCTCATTAGCCTGGCTTTTCAGCATTGAATGAAAATTGAATGAAAACTGCGCATTGCAGATTTCTTTCACCGTGGATGTTCACCGTGGATGTTCACCGTGGATGTTCACCATCGATGTGTTGCGCACGGTCGCACAGTAAATGGAACACGGGGTCCCAAGTCGTTCCTGCTGGAGCACCAAGCATCAGGGAGTGACGAGCACCTTGACATGCGCGCTGCGATTTTCGGCCAGCACCTCGAAGCCTCCTGAGATTACATCCTCCAACCCAATGCGAGTGGAGATGATCTCCTCGGCTCCGATGATCCGCCCATCGCCCATTGCGGCAATTGCCTCAGGGAAGTCGGGCTTGTTGTATCCCTTGCTACCAACAATCGTGAGCTCCTTGAGCAGCATCTGCATATAGTCACAAGGCGCTGGGGCAAGCCAGACGGCCAGGCTGACAATCGTGCCGCCCATGCGGACAGCACCGATGGCTGTGGCCATGGACTCATCAGCGCCCGAAGTCTCGAAGACTACGTCCACTCCCCGACCTTTGGTCATTTCCATAACGGCGGCCACGACATCGGTTGAACTGGAGTCAATGACGGCCTGGGCACCGAGTCGGGCGGCGGTGTCAGCGCGAGCACCGGGACGCCTGACGCTCACTGCGGTGAATGCTGACCCGAAGGCCTGCGCACATATCAATGTTGTGAGACCAATCGGTCCAGCACCGATGACGAGCGCAGTCTGACCCTTTCCGAAATTGCCTTTGCGCATGCCATGCCACGCGACCGTGATTGGCTCGACCAGTGCGCCCACCTCGGACGACACGGAGTCGGGCATTTTATGAACGGTGTAGGCCGGAACGAGCGCTTGCTCGGCAAACCCACCCCCAACATTGTGGACGCCGACAACCGTGAGGTCCGGGCACACGTGATAGTCGCCTGTGACGCAAAACTCGCACGTCTGGCAATACATGAAAGGCTCGACGGCAACGCGTTCGCCGACCTTCACATGATCGACACCTTCGCCCACCGCGGAGACCGTCCCGGCGAACTCATGTCCGAGAATTACTGGAGGCGAGTATCCCGACACGGTATTTGCCTCGAACTCGTGGAGATCCGAACCGCAAATCCCGCACCATTCCACGTCGATCTTCACGGTGCCGGGCACGACCGTGGGCTCGGCCACGTCTTCTAAACGAAAGTCTCCACGGCCATTGCTGCCACGGCCGTAATACATGAGTGCCTTCATGGATTCCTCGTTTCGTTTAAAAGAACGCAGCGTCAAGCACGCTGCCCTCGATGGTGTGGTCAAAATAGGAACGTTAACGGAAGTTGCCGGCTCCTGTCAGGCCATTTGCATCACTCGGAGTGCAGCGTTGAAGCCGACCAAAATTACCCCGAATTGACCAGCCACATTGATGGTTCTGCGTACTTTTTGCCGCACCGCTAAGTTATATCCCATGCCTTCTTCTACATCGGTCCCTTTCCGCGTTGGACTCCTTGCCTATGGCGCAATCGGCCATGAGCACAATCTTGCGGTTGCAGCCACCCCCGGACTTGAACTGCGGGCGGTAGCCGACCTCAACCCCGATCGAGTCGCCGCAGCCCTGGAACTTGCCCCCGATGCCGCCACTTTTTCCGACTCAATGGAAATGCTTGACAGTGGACTCATTGACATTGTGGTCATCTCGACCCCACCCAACAGCCACTATTCATGGGCCAAGGAATCCCTCAATCGAGGGTTGCACGTGATTCTGGAAAAGCCAATGGCCTTAACCGCCGAGCAGTGTGATGAGCTCATAGCGTTAGCAAGCGAAAAAGAACTCGTTTTGGTTGTGTATCAAAACCGTCGATTTGACCCAGACTTTGTCACAATGCGCCGGCTTATCCAAGAAAATGCCATCGGTGAGGTATTTTCCTATGAATCCTTCGTCGGCGGATATTCGCGGCCCTGTGATTACTGGCATTCAATGTCAGATGTCTCTGGTGGAGCGATCTTTGACTGGGGCTCGCACTACCTTGACCAAATTTTGAACCTCTTCCCCGAAAAAGTCGCCCATGTAAGCGGCCACAATCACAAGCGCCATTGGGGCCACGTGACAAATGCCGATCACGCCGAGGTGGCCATCACCTTCACTGACGGTCGAACAGCAAGTTTCGTCAACTCAGATTTGGCTGCCGAGCGTAAGCCCAAGTTCTATGCACTCGGAACGACCGGAGCAATCATTGGCGAGTGGGATCCAAACGCTGAACCAGCGGTTGCAGATCTGCCCGCAAAACTGTTCGTGGTTGATTCAACAGGCGTAAAAACCAGCGTGGCTCTTGATGTTGTACAGCCCTACGAGTTCCACCGGGAACTGGCTGCACTTCTGCACGACGGTGCACTAATGCAGGTGCGGGCGATCGACTCACGTGATGTCGTGGCTTTGATGGAAGCCGCAGAGACTTCTGCTACTCGTAACGGGATGCCAGAGTCCCCTGTTTTGCTCAATAACTGATCCGACAGACTAGGTACATGCCTACACAAGAAACTGTTAACTGGGGATTTATCGGAGCCGGCGGACTTGCCACGGGGACCACCGCAAGGTCACTTCACAATGCCAAGAATGCGACGCTTTATGCAGCAGCTGCACGCGATAAAGATCGGGCCCAATCCCTGTCACCAAAAGTCGCCTACGACTCCTATGAAAAACTAATACAAGACCCAAAAGTTGACGCAGTTTATATTTCATTAAATAACGATGCCCATTTGCCCTGGATCATGAAATCACTCGATGCAGGAAAACATGTTCTCTGCGAAAAGCCCATGGTAATGAACGCCGGTGACACCATCACCGCCTACACGCATGCACAAGACAAAGGATTGTCACTCGTTGAGGCTGTTTGGTCACTATGGCATCCGCGGACCCAGCGACTGCAAGAACTCGTCTCCAGCAATGCGATTGGCTCACCCACAAACTACTTGGGTACTTTCACATTTGACGGAGTAGCGCAAGGCAATTACCGCCTCGATCCAGCGAAAGGTGGTGGCGCACTCTATGACGTTGGAATCTACCCACTGCATGCACTTGTCGCGCTTCTCTCCGAAGCCACCAACTACACGGTGACCTTGGCACATGATGAAAAAATCGGCGAGCAGGTCGACATGACCATGAAAGCGCAATTTAATTTCAACAACACGGAATTCAAAGGCTCCGGTGCAATCGTTGCATCTTTCGCAATGCACCCTTCCCAACGCTTCGTCCTCAAGGGAACCGAAGGTGAAATCACCCTGCCCGGTGATCAAGCTTTCACCAGCCACAATCAGGTGAGTGAGCTCACCATTACTTCACAGGGAAAGACGAGTACTGAAACATTCGCAGCTGTGGACCCGTATCAATTGATGTTTGAAAACATGAGTGATCGGATCAACGGAAACGGCGGTTGGCTTCCCAATCCGTGGCAATCGGTGCAGGTTGCGAAGATTGTTGATCAGACCTTCAAGTTGGCTCAGGCTTCCGCCGAACTACCCTGATCACAATTGCAACTGTGATCAGTAGTTCCACCGCCGCAATTGAAGCTCCAATCACCCCAGAGACGCCTAAGACAGACGTGATCACCGCTGTGTTCGCGATGAGAACCATTCCACCAACCGCGACACCCAGCGGAGCAGTCGGTGCCCTTCTCGCAAATCGAGCAGCAAATGGGGCGACGATTACTCCACCGATTATTAGGCCCAAAACCGCTAACCAGGGGACGCCCGAATCAGTCGCGCCGACCAGAAAACCCAGGGAGGCTGAAACCGCGACGAGAAACTCTGCGGCGCTGACGGTTCCCACGATTCGGTGCGGTTCATGACGTGTGACGGTCATCAAAGATGGTGTAGCTACCGGCCCCCAACCTCCACCACCTGTTGCATCGACAAACCCGCCGAAAAGACCAATGGGCCACAGATTGCGTGTTCGAAGGCGTACCGCGGGTATGAGTGATTTACCGAATCCAAATCGCGCAATAATGCTTATTCCAAGGATGAATAGGATTGCCGCCATCCAAATTCGAGCGTTATCCAGAGCAATATTTGTCAGAACAACAGCACCAATAAACGCTCCAAATGCCCCCGGAACGCCCACTGCGATCAGTACCCGCCAGTCAACATTTCCCTCACGCCAGTGACTCACCCCAGAGGCGAAGCAGGTTGCGACCTTTGCAGCATGTGTTCCTGCTGAAGCAGCTACCGCGCTATAGCCCAAGACGGTGAGCAGAGTCGCTGAAATGACTCCAAAGCCCATTCCGAGTGTTCCGTCAACAAATTGGGCCACCCCGCCCACGAATGCAAAAACGGAAACAGCGAGGAAGTCCATTGCGCCAACTTACGCGGTCAGGAGTACAAGCGATCCCATGCGCCACGGAAGTTGGCTCGGATTCTTTCATCAAAGACGGGATCAAAATGCCGTGACTCCCCTGCATCATTCTCTTTCCACGTTGGGAGTTCACCGGAAAGAACCCATGCTGCTTGGCGGGCTGCCCCGTCAGCAACGTATTCCCCAGCCGGTGGCACTTCAATGGGGGCTTTAAACATTGTTGCAGCGATCTGGCCCACCGCGGGGTTGGCGGCCGCTCCACCAATGAGTAGGACTCGATTAACCGAGGCGCCAGCCCGAGTCAAGGCGTCTACAGCATCTGCTAGACCGCTGAACATTCCCTCGATCGCGCTTCTCGCCATATTTTCTGGGGTCATATTTTCTCGAGTCATGCCATGAAGTGACCCGCGAGCATCCGGCAAATTCGGTGTTCGCTCACCATCCAGATAAGGAATGAAAGTCAAGCCGCCGGAACCAGGGACTGCACTAAGTGCGAGTCTGGCGAACTCATCAAAATCAACTTTGAGCATTGCAGCTGTTGCGCTCAAAATTCGGGCCGCGTTAAGTGTGCATACAAGCGGTAAAAAATTTCCCGTTGCGTCAGCAAAACCAGCAACCAAACCCGATGGGTCGTGCGTCGGTGTGCTTGATCCAGCGAATGCGGTACCAGAAGTACCGAGTGAAACAACTACGTCTCCCGTGTTCACGCCAAGTGCCAAAGCTGCTCCCATATTGTCCCCTGTTCCAGGACCGATGATAATTTCGTCGCGGCCAATCCCAATTGCAGTGCCGACCGCCTCACTCGGGCCAGCGACTTGAGGTAATACGAGTTCGTGACCGATGGAAAGTTCAACCAAATCCTGCCGATAGACACCCGTCAACGGCGACCAGTAACCGGTTCCACTGGCGTCACCCCGATCCGTCGTGGGATCACCGGACTTCCCTGCGAGCAGCCACGTCAAATAATCATGTGGCAAAACAACACTGTGAGTTCGCTTTGCATTTTCCGGTTCATGTTGGGCCATCCACCGCAGTTTTGAGACTGTAAATGCCGCTACCGGAACACTGCCGACCGCCTGCGCCCAAGCCGACGGACCACCAAGATCTTGGATCAAATCTTCTGCCGCTTGCGCAGATCGAGTGTCATTCCACAACAGCGCGTCACGCACAACTTCTTGTTGTGAATCCAATGCCACCATGCCGTGCTGTTGACCGGCAATACTTATTGCATCAACACCCTCGAGAACTTGTGGCAAAATTGAATTAAGTGCCTCCCACCATGCATGTGGGTTGACTTCGGAGCCTTCGGGGTGAGTAGCTCGGGCCTCACGCACGAACTCCCCCGTTTCAGCGTCGCGCACAACAACTTTGACCGACTGAGTTGAAGAGTCAATCCCGGCAACAAGTTTGCGACTACGCGACATGCGATATTCCCAAGTTCATGTGGGAAGCCTAGGGCCTTCCAATCTGCAATGGGAAACCCGACAAAGTAGGTGCAGCAGGGGGGTGCGCACCCGAGTCTCCGCCGGGTTTCCGATTATCACTATGACAGAAATAATTCCGTGGTCGAGGTGATAATCAGGCTTAAATCGAAACTGGACTGGTCAATTAATCCGCGTAGCTACCAGCGTGGCAATAATTTTCCGGGATTAAGAATCCCCTGCGGATCCCAAGCGGTCTTGATTCTGGCATGTAGACCCATGGCAACTTCATCCAGTTCACGGGCCAGCGCCTCCCTTTTAAGATTGCCCACTCCGTGTTCGCCCGTAACGGTTCCATCTAATGCCAGGGCAACCTCCAGAATGTCATCGAATGCCAAAAGTCCTCTGGCAGCGGCCTGATCATCCCCACGGTCGGTAACGATTGTCGGGTGCAGGTTTCCATCACCGGCATGCCCGAAAGTACAAATGGTCACATCACGGCGTGCAGCAATGTCTTGGATTCGCACCATGGCCTCTGCAAGATTGGATCGGGGTACCGCAATGTCGTCAAGCAACCAATCACCTTGAGCCTCTATAGCCAAAATGGCCATTCGCCTCGCCCCGAGAAGCATTTCAGATTCGGCTTCATCTTCAGATCGCTGGGCGAGGGTAGCACCATTCTGTTCGCAAATCTGCAAGAGCCGATCCGCATCGGCCAGTGAGCTGCCGAACCCAGAATCGGTTTGGGCAACGAGAAGCGCCCCTGCACTTGTGTCCAGACCCATGGGTCGCCAATTCTCAACGACCTGAAGGGTTTGCTGATCCATGAGTTCAAGCATGCTTGGTGTGAGTTCGGACATGATGGCCGAAGATGCTCGCCCCGCATCAGCAACATTGTCAAAAACGGCCACAGCCGTAGTCGCGGGAGCGGGCATAGGGCGCAAGCGAAGCCTTGCCATTGTGACAATTCCCAGAGTGCCACCCGAACCGACCATTAATCCCGCTAAGTCGTAACCGGCCACCCCTTTGATCGTGCGTCGACCCAGCCGGGTTACCTGCCCGTCAGCCATCACGACTTCAAGCCCTAGTACTGCATCTCTGGTGACGCCGTATTTCACGCAACACAATCCACCCGCATTAGTGTTTACATTTCCACCGATTGAACAAAAGTCCTTGCTTGCAGGATCTGGTGCGTACCACATTCCCGATTGTGCAACGTATTCACGCAATTCAGTGTTGAGAATTCCGGGCTGAGTTTCAACGTACCCGTCATCAACGTTCACGGCGAGAACATCACCCATACGTTCAACACAGAGAACCAGTGAGCCATCCAGTGCGTTACTGCCACCGCTAAGCCCCGAACCAGCACCGCGAGGGACAACGGGGACTCGGAACCTGTGAGCCGCCGACATGATCGCGGACACTTCTTCGGTGGAACGAGGAAACACCACCGCGAATGGTTCACCAGCAGCCGAACCCGTTGAGCGATCGCGCGAATAGGAACGAAGAATGTCAGGGTCAGTGACAATATCCCGGTCGTTTAAGGCAACCTCGCAGGCTGCCAGCACGGAATCTTCGGGAGTCACAGCGCACACCCTAATGCCACTGCCGTGAGGAACTACTCTCGCTCTGAACCGGCAACCGCTTCTTCTGGCATTTCGCTTGTGGTCCGGGTAATCATCCAAATCACAACCGCAACCACTGAACCAGCGAGTGGCGCCAAAATAAAGAGCCAAACCTGTGACATAGCAGTTCCGCCTTCAAAAAGTGCTGGGCCGAGTGAACGAGCTGGGTTCACCGATGTTCCCGTCAATGGAATACCGACAAGATGAACTAGCGTCAAAGTCAAACCAATTGCAATGCCAGCAAAGCCAGGAGCAGCTACTCGCTCAGTCACCAAAAGGATTACGAGAACAAATGCAGCAGTAAGTACTGCCTCAAGAACGAATGCACCGCTCATGTTGATCGCGCCGTTGTCATAAGAGTTGGTTCCCAAAGCACCCGTGTAGTCGGTAACTCCGAATGAATCAACAAAAAGCTTGAGAAGTGCACCTGCTGCGATTGCGCCAAGGAATTGCACCACCCAGTATCCGATTGCCTCAGATGCAGGCAACCTGCGACCCAGCAACATTGCCAAAGTGACCGCAGGGTTGACGTGCGCGCCACTCACAGGACCAAATGCGTAAGCAACACCCAACAGAACCAGACCGAAGGCGAGTGCAACACCAACAACGCCAGATCCTGGACCCTTACCGTCCACTCCTACAACTGCGGCAATACCGAACACGGCTGTACCCACGGCGAGAAAGACCAGAAGGAACGTTCCAACAAACTCTGCGGCTAAAGCGCGCGAATACCTACTCTGCATACTTTTTCCTCTCCGTGAAGCGCATGAGCCAAATGCTAGAGATCGACTACACAATCACAAGGGGACACACCGAGGAAAACGAACCTTGACCGTCCAAAAACTGTTCACTCGTGTAGTCGACAAGGGCTCAGGAGAAACCTTCAGTATTACTGATGTTCGTGTACGGGGTGGAGTTCATCAACCCAAAGGGTGGCTACCACGTCAGCGGTCACAACTTTATGAACATGGCCGCCAGAATTGTGGTCGAAACTGATCGCATGAAAGTGCAGCCCAGGGATTGTCTGACCATCATTTTCATCGGGGAACCGGAATCCAACTAACGTTCCGCGCCACTGCTCAAACTCAAAACGTGTTTCGTGTTCCAATACTTCACTCAAAGTTTCATTCGGGAATGTTGCCGGTGCCTCTGTTCGCAAAAGTACATCGGTAAAACTTCCCGCTATTTCAATTGCGCAAACCACATCTTCATGATCAACATGGTGCTCGCCCAAGTATGTATCAATAGCAGACAGTATCCCGGTCATATCACTCCCAATTGGGATTTCAATCTGGTGTTCCCGGCCGCCATGGGCTGCGATACCAAAAGCAATACCTTCAGACGGTGATACTTCAATGGGCACACCATTCACGGGGACCCGCCACGTGGTGCCCTTGACACTCACCACCTCACCATTGAGGTCCTGCATTACGCCCAGCCCCAGCCTGCTTCCTGCAAACTCAGCACCGGCAGTTGAACTCGAAGAAAAATCACCCTTAAACAACGCCCCCGCCCCCCGCGACTGGTCAACGACTCCATGAGCGTGCCGCAGGTGAAAGGTATTCCGAACTTTCTCCAGTACTTGATCTCGCATGGCAGAAGGATAGTCGTTGAGTCGCAACGCGGGTAGCCAAACAATCTCCCGGGGCTCGCATCGTCGCAGCTACCGAATCGTTGCTAGCCTTTCCCCTTGTTGACCACGGAGTGGTCGATGAAAAATTAGGCTCGCCAATAATTGAATTTGGAGAAGGGCAAGAAATGATTGCAGTAGGTGATGTTGTTCCCGATGTGGAGTTACGCATGATGGCGGAAGATGGGCCCATCATTGTCTCGAGTTCCGAAATTCTCGGTGCTGGACGCGTCGTTTTGTTTGCGGTTCCCGGCGCATTTACCACCGGCTGTTCACAGCGACATTTCCCCGGTTACGTCGAACAGGCTGCCAACATGTCTGCTGCCGGCGTCGATTCAATTGCCTGCATTTCAGTAAATGACGCATTTGTCATGGACGCTTGGGGCAAAGCCCAAGGAGCAGGCGATATTTTGATGCTCGCCGATCCCGATGCCACGTTCGCGCATGCTGTTGGCATGGCGGTTGACGCTTCAGGATTTGGGCTCGGCCTACGCTCCAAACGATACGCAATTGTTTTTCAAGATGGAGTGGTCGAAGAATTCCTACCCGAGGAGAACGGCTTCAGTATTGAAGCCAGCACAGCCGCTTGCGTGTTAGCCAAACTGTAGTATTTACCCGCCATTGGCGCGCACTTCGCTACGCCTCTGGTTGTAAAGTCTTCTGTCGTCATTATCAAAGGAGTTTGCCGTGAGTAATGTAATTGAATACACAATGCATGCCAAGCCGGGACAATATGACAATGTCCTGAACGCTTACGTCGAATTTGCTGATCAATTTGGTGAGCGCAACTTGTCCGAGGACCTAATTCTCGTCGCCGGCGACCCCTCAACCGGTGTCATTCGAGGTTTCGGAGTGTTCCTATCTGAAGCTGAAGCTCTCGATGTTGTTAATGCAAACATGTTCGTGGACTTCCGTGACAGCGTCGCTGACCTTCTTATCGATACTCCCACGCGGGCTGACCTTGATCTGGTACACGTATTCGTCAAATGATGCTCTCCTAGGAGTCACTACCGCTGGATAGTTCCGTCGGAGTAACTAGTGGTCAACCAGAAGGGTCCTCAGAGGGATCTTGGTCAGGATTTCTAATGGCGTCCGAATTATGGGCTCGGGGCACTCAGCAGTTGAACTGCCGACCCCGGACGGTCCACCTGACCGTTCTCGATGAATTTCGCAGGGTCTATGCCTCGGTATGGTTCAGAGATGAAACCGACAATTCTCCGTACAGCCACTGCTGCAGTTAGCTCAATCTTCCTTGCGGGGGTGTTGGTGGCGACCGTAATGCCAAGCGCTTCCGGTCACGCAATAATTGATCTGGAGGGTAATGATGCAGTTTCCGGCACTACGAGCGTCATGAAGTTGGAGATTCAACACGGCTGCTCGGATAGTTTGCCCGGCGTCGTGGAAGTCCAAGCGTTTGTCGGTAAACCTTGGCGCAAAATCCGCCCCCTTGCTGTAACGGGCTGGTCAACTGAGGTAAGTATTCAAAAAAGTGGCGGCTATCAAATCACTTGGAAAAATCTGGGTGAACCGGTCGCCTTTGGGACACCTGTTTTTTTTCCGCTCAAAGTCAATTGGCCCAAGAAGGCTGGAACCTACGGAATGACCGTGCTCCAATTGTGTCCTGGTGGATCAACACTGTGGAACACGGAATTCACGGCGGCGACAGCCGATGCGCCGTCTCCACCGCTCACACCCCTCCCTGAAGTTCAGGTAAAGAAACCCTCCTAAA
>JAFMCP010000125.1 GCA_017857705.1 Candidatus Nanopelagicales bacterium | reverse complement strand
TCATGCAGATTATTCAAGAATCAGATGTTTTTCTTTCTTATGGCACGGAAGGGTACGGAATCCCAGTGCTTGAGTCCATCCGCATGGGGACACCCGTGGTCTTTGATGGAATCCAACCGGCGGCGGAGATCATGGAAGCCCACGGAGCCCACCGCTTACCACTCGAGCAAGTATTCACCCACCCGTTGGAGCAGTTAGTAAGCGAATCAGATCAGGCGCGAGTACCCACCTGGAAGAACTACGTGCATAGTGTTTCCCAACAACTCAAAATCATTTCACCATGAATAGTTCATGAATATGTCCAGTAGTGTTGTCTTGTGAAAGTTGCCGTAGATGAGCAGATTTTTGCTCTCCAAAAGCACGGTGGCATCTCAAGGCTTTTTTATGAGGTAATGAAACAGTACCTCGCCAATCCGGATCTGGAAGTTGATCTTCTTCCTTTTGCCAGGCCAATCATCAACGACTACGTGTTAACGGATCCTCAGTTGCGCAGTGCACTGAATCCCACGGGTTCCAAGACAACGGTGCAGGGTTTGTTCCGGCAGACGATGCCCGGCCAGTTCGACAGTCAAGCTGAAGTTGTGCACCACACCTTTTACTTACCCCCTGGTCTTTATCGCTACAAGAATGCCAAGCGCATTGTGACCGTTTACGACATGATCCCCGAACTAATGCGAAACACAAAGAGGCGACTTGATTTTGCGACACGGAAGCGCAAGTTTCTCGAGGCAGCGGATCACGTCACATGCATCTCAGAGTCCACGTTAAATGATGTCAAACGAATTTGGCCTGATCTTCAAGTCCCGATGTCTGTGACCTATCTTGGTGTGAATCCAGTTTTTAGCCCGAACACAGAATTCGATCTGAGCCTTCCAGAGAACTACGTACTGCATGTAGGTAACCGTGCTGGCTACAAGGACGCATGGACCCTCACCCATGCCTTCAATGAACTTCAAGCCGAGTTCCCTAATTTGGTATTGCTCTATGTGGGCGGTGGAAAGCCCACTGCTGAGGAGTTGAAGCAGTGGGGCAGCCGCGTACAGTGGCTGGAGGCAACGGAAACTCAGTTACCCTCCATTTACGCCCAAGCAAGGCTTTGCGTAGTTCCATCAAGGTATGAAGGATTTGGTCTTCCCGCTTTGGAAGGGTTGGCCAGTGGCACGCCACAGCTCTTGGCAAATACTTCCTCGCTTCCAGAGGTGGGGGGTTCGGCAGCCAGATATTTCACACCGGGGAGCATTCCGCAATTAACGGGTCTGATGGCCGAAGTACTCACAAATAGTTCCTTGGCTAACGAAATGTCCACAGCCGGGCTGGAACAATCAAAAAAATTCACCTGGGAGAACTTTGCTGGTTCAACTGCAAATGTCTACAGAGAAGCCCTGAATCAGTAGCATTCTGCTGGACAACACGGGACACTGGCGATCAATTTTGTAGTTTAAAGACCTAGAATGCGGTGGTGTACAAGTGGCGTTGCATTCCATGACTCTGAATGGACCCGTAATTGCTGTCTGTGGTACTCGACCTGAGTTGATTAAGACTGCGCCTGTCTTACGGGAACTTGACAGGGTAGGTATTCCAAATCAACTTATTCTTACGGGTCAACATGATGAATTAGTAGCGGGATTGTGTGAATTCTTTGAAATAACGAACTACTCAACTCTGGAATGTCAGCGCAAGGGTACGGAACTTAACGGGCTCTTGTCGGCCCTTCTTGAAGTGTTGAACGCAGAGTTTTTGGAAATCCAACCGAGTTTTGTTCTTGTGCAGGGTGATACAACAAGTGCGCTTGCGGGTGCGATTACCGGGTTTCATCTTGGTCGGCCGGTTGCTCACATCGAGGCCGGTTTACGGACTGGAAATATCAAGAGCCCTTTCCCCGAGGAAGCAAATCGCAGAATCATCAGTCAAATTGCTTCCCTTCATTTTTCACCGACCGTTGGGGCCACGAATAATCTGTTATCCGAAGGTGTCAATAAGAATACAATCGTTGAAGTAGGAAATACGATTGTGGATGCGACGCAGTATGCGATTGATAAAATTCAGGATCACCCAGGTACTCCGGATGCTCGACCCTACTCCGTGATCACTATTCACCGAAGAGAGTCTTGGGGCGCTGATATCACTTCAATTCTTGATGCCATTAAGTTCTTGGCCAAAAAAGATACATCACATATTTTTAAGTTCGTTATGCACGCAAATCCAGCCTTACAATTAATGGTTCGTGCTGAGTTGGGTGGATATGCCAACATTGAACTTCTCCTGCCTCTTCGATATCCGGATTTCGTTGCACTTATCAGCCGAGCGTCCATGATTTTTAGTGATTCCGGAGGAATCCAGGAAGAAGCACCAACTTTGGGTGTTCCAACTGTCATTCTGAGAAATCGAACGGAAAGACCGGAGGCAATCGAAATTGATGCATGTCGCTTAGGTACGACGAAAACCGAGACAATCATTGACGTTGTACTCAATTGGCAGGATGAAATCAAGATGGGAAAGTGGAAATCAAGTGGTATCAACCCGTTCGGTGATGGAAAAGCTGCAATCAAAATTGTGAAAGCCCTCCAGGATTTCAGTGATCACAGTGATCACAGTCAGCGAAGCGGTGGGAATTCATGAGTGTTTTTTTATGCCTTCCGGCATTCAACGAAGAGCCTTCAATCAGACCTCTTTTCGAGCGCATAATTAACCTAAATAATTCCTTCCCTGATCCTAAAGATCGCATCAAGGTAGTTCTCTATGACGATGGATCGACAGATGGAACGGTTGCTACGGCCGAGATGTTCGCCAGCGACCTCGACCTTGTAATAATTGGGAATGAGACGAATTATGGTCTTGGAGTAGCGGTTCGATCTCTACTGCAGTACTTCACAACCGAATCAAGCGGAGATGACGTTGCGGTAATTATGGACTGTGATGACACTCACGACCCCCATCAAATACCTGACATACTTGTTGCCCTTAAACAATCTGACGTTGTTGTTGCCTCGCGTTATCGCAGGGGTAGTGCGACCAGTGGTGTGCCGTTTCATCGGTTGTTTGTGAGTTTTGGGTTCATGCTCTTGGTTAAAGCAGTTTTACCAATCAAGGGTGTTCGTGATTACTCCTGTGGATACAGAGGGTACTCAAGCGATATCCTCCAAAGAGTTTCTAACTTGACAGATGCTCGGTTTGTCGAGGAATCAGGTTTTGCAGCCATGCCAGAACTACTTTGGAACTGCGCGCGCGCGGGAGCGAGGGTGGGGGAAATTCCCATGAACCTCTCCTATGAAAGGAAGCTCAGTGATTCAAAAATGGACGTTAATGACAACACGAAGAGACTTTTGAAGTTAATTGTCAAGTTACGTATGAATGGTGGTTCAAATCCTCATGGGTAGCAACCAGCCAACATCTTTTGTTGAGAGCGGTTCCAATGCTGGAATGTTCCCCAAATGGGTGGCCAAAGTTGTTACCACAGGACTGATTGCAATCACATGGATTTACATCATTCTGCGCTCGCGCCCAATGCCTGATAACGATTATCAAGCGTTCTTGTTGGTCGGTTCGCGCCTTGCGCAGGGTGACAGGCTCTATGTAGATGTTTGGGACAATAAGGATCCTCTGACGCACTGGATTGCAGCACTTGTGAGCCAGTCCTTTCCACTTTCTTCCCATGTGGTGGAACTGATTTGGTTGGCAACCGTTGCCATTGCAACATTCTTCATAGCTCGGGCATTCGGAACATCTCCCATCGTTGCCAGCTTAGCGGGAGGTGTGCTCGGCCCTTTAGCGATCTTGAACCTTGCTTATTTCCAAGGTGCGACTGAGTTGCCCGGTATCACAATCACACTAGCATCCCTCGCCTTAGTGATGAGAAGGCATT
>JAFMCP010000124.1 GCA_017857705.1 Candidatus Nanopelagicales bacterium | reverse complement strand
TCCCGCAACGGAATCACCAGATCAGCGGGAGCACCACGCAACTCGAATGCGGCGAGCAGGGCCGAGTAATGCCAGGCAATCTCAGCACCAGGAGCATTGAACCGCTCAATGGTCCCAACACCATCACGTTGAATGTCTGTCCAAAGGGAACGCGCGTTGTGTAGCTTGTCCGCGCAAGAAACCAGAATCACATCCGGTGAGACACCCTGAAGGTGCGCAATGTATTCCTCTTTCCTTTCCCGCCAAGGAGCTTTCACCGTTGGATCTTCAACGAGTGAATCGCTGCACCCCCGAACAATTGATGCCACCCGCGGACCAAACATTTGCTCAATCTCGACTAACCGTGGCTCACCCCCGCAATCCTCAGCAGCATCATGCAACAGTGCTGCTATTGCTTGGTCTTCATCTCCCAATGCCTCAAGGACTAAAGATGAAACTCCCAGAAGATGACTCACATAGGGAATCGCTGTCCCTTTCCGTGTTTGACCAGCGTGCAGACCAGACGCGTATGCCACGGCCTCGAAATACCGAGGACTCAACCGAACATTGGGCTCCCGTTCAAATTCACTGTTCTTTTGCTGTGTCATTTATTTCCTCCCCGTTCGCTTTCATGAACCCTTCCCAAACCCGCCGAGCGAACTCTTCTATCTCGGCGTCATTACTAAAGTCAACACCTTCCGTGCTGAACAACAACTTCTTGCCACTGTGAAAGTCAGTCATAACAACCTCCCCAACTCGACCTTCCCGAGAGTGAACTCCTTAGTGAATAACTAAAGATGAAACTCGGGCTGCTCTTCCTCCGGAGCCACCGTCCCGAGGGGGCGGTTGGCAAGCACCAAGCCGGAAGGCTTAGTGGTGCTTTCTTGAGCAATTGAAGAATCTCACAGGGGTCTGACATTCGGATTCATAGGCCGTGGGGGTCCTAGCCAACTGCAATCGGTGAAACAAGTCCGAATTATCAGGAACGATTCCACACAAATCGCGGCTAGACTGGAGTAATGACTCGGGGGAGCCGGAATCGGCATGCACGCACAATCGGAGTAATCGCTCTTGCAACTATCTTTGGTCTGAGCCCGTTGGGTCACATCCCAGCAATAGCTGAGTCCCCAGTAACAGTGACATCAAGTGGCCCAGCCACCATTACAACCAGTTCCCTGACTCCCACGGGACGGATTTTGGCGACCTTCACCATCACGGATACGAGCAAGACCGCAACTGGGGCCACGATCTGCAGAAACTGGGGTGAAGAAAAGAAGCAGGGTTGTCGTTATCAACGCTTTGATGGCAAAGAAGTTGAAAGCGATGAATACTGGGATGACGAGGACTGGGACACCGATTATGACGACGAATACAGCCGGTGGGACATTGTTGGATCCCCAGGGCAATTGACTATCTCGTACCCCATCGGCTTTGATTACATTTCACGCGAGCAATGTCTCACCGCAGCCTGGAACAAGGACCCTGATTTTTTTGTGAACATCGAAGTTCTCAACGATGCAGGAGTGGTCCTCGCGACAAACTCGTTCAACTACGAAGTTAATTGCACGGGTGTTGAAGGTGGTGCTACAAGCCCAGAAGAAACCCGTGTCTATTCCAATAAGAGCGTTAAATCTAAGGGTTTCAACTTCTACGTTGTCGATCAGAAGAAAGTTCTCAAGTCCTATCGGATCTGCAATTACAACTGGTACTCAGGAAAGTATTACGACTGCGACCGAGAGAAGCTAACTCAAAAGAATCGCAGTGACGAGGGTTGGCTCCTGAGTTACACCAAAACCTTCCCTGCCTACGGCAGTTCCCTCTGCAACTACATTGGACGCAAGTGGCCCGATGCTGGTTTCCGTGTTGAGTTCTACAACTCGTCACTGAAAAAAGTAATCACTCTGTATAAATACACCCGCCTCGACTGCTGATCCATACCGCCTAAAGCCCGCCTTAGGAACCAGGAGTCAAGTTCAGTCAATCTGGATCAACGTCAACTGGCATTCCAGCTCTCAACGCATCCCGCCTGCTGACATCACTGTCCACGTAAAGAATCTCCTGCTGCCGAGCGTCTGAGAACATGACCCGCGTTCCGAAATACACCGGACCTTCGGCAAACAACCCGCATCCCACAACACCAGAACAGCTGTGAATCGACCACGTTTCATTGTTTTCAGCCGGAACACCAGCGGGTAACAACCGTGCCTGAGCCTGTCCGTTCTCCCGATCACATGGCCACGGAACCACTCGACCCAGCGGATCGCGCGCAGCATTCAACAACAGGATCTCTCCCCACGTGGACTCCACCTCACGCACCCACAATGCGCAGTCAGGACACACGAACGGATTCAATCGAGGGACAACACCCATGACTCATCCTTCCCCTCGTCACCAATAATTCAATTGAACCAAATAGCTCTGACAATCCAAAGTCCGTGCCCTGCCCTGAACTCATGAACGATGAACCAGTGGTTGACAGCACCGAAGATGAAAAGCCTGAAGGCGAAAGGAAGCCCATCAAATCTCAGCGAAACAAATTCACCTGGCAAGAGGGCGACCAAGCATCACACAGGCCGGTGGGAACACGTGGAGTCTGAGAACGACACTATTCGACCGCAACAAAGCGTGAAGCAACGCTACCAGCTCGCCTTACGAATCATTCCTCAAAAAAGTCTTCATCAACTTCAACGATTGCAAAATCCTGCTTAACCTGAACTCCAACACGATACTGAATAAGTAGTTGACCCAACTTTTCTCCATCAATTAAAATCACATTTAATGGAACCTGCTTGGCATAATTATTTGCATCTGCTGAAAACTTGCTCGTCGTTATAAATACACCGCGAGTTGCACCAGCGCCAGTCAAAGCCCCGACAAACCCTTGGATTGCCGGGCGACCCACTGTGTTGTCCGTGTATCGCTTTGCCTGTAGGTATACCTTTTCAAGACCTAAGGCATCAAGCCTGATAACACCATCAAAGCCTTCATCACCAGACCCACCAAGATGCTCAGCTGATTCCTCTAGCACTCCGTAATTCATTGCCCTCATTAGGCGCAAAACTAGGCGCTCAAGGAAATCAAAAGGTTGAGTCTTTATGCGCTCAATTAATTCCGATGCGACAGCGTTATCAATGCTTGCAAGCGCTGATTCAATCTGTTCAATAGGATCCGTGTTTACTTCCTCTGGTTCAAGATCTGGCGAAACTTTCTTGGTAGTTCCTTTTCTGCTTCGAAACTCGCGAAACTCCTCAAACTGGTCTAACACGCCTATGTCAATTCGGGTTGGATTTTCAGTGAGAAGAAGGCGACCTCGCTCAGTGATTTCCGAGACACCCCGACTTGGCCTGATCAGCGCCTTTGCTCGCCTCAAGTAAATGATTGCCCAAGCGACTCTGTTTTGTATTCGAGGCTGACCTGAATTTAGTCGTTCCTGAAGATCTTCGGGAGTGAGTTCTAGTGCCTGCGCCACCGATCTAACTATTTCTTGGTTGGACCATTGCTGCCCATCGGAAGTGACCTGAAGAATCGGCCGCATCAATGCTTGAAAATCTGGAATCGCCATGGCTCCCCAATCTTGGTGCTTCCTGACTGAATACAAAGTGTAGCCGCACCTGCAGGTGCAAATATGCAAACAATCCGAACCCCACAAAACCAGAACAAGTGTGGACGGACCACGTGTCTTCATTTTCAGCTGGAACACCAGCGGGTAACAACCGTGCCTGAGTCTGTCCGTTCTCCCGATCAGACGGCCACGGAACCACCCGACCCAACGGATCGCGGGCAGCATTTAACAAAAGGATCTCGCCCCACGTGGACTCCACCTCACGCACCCACAATGCGCAGTCAGGACACACAAACGGATTCAATCGAGGGACAACACCCATGACCCATCCTTCCCCTCGGAACCAAC
>JAFMCP010000123.1 GCA_017857705.1 Candidatus Nanopelagicales bacterium | reverse complement strand
GGACTTCAAATTATAGGACATCATCATACTTTGTGTTCCGGAATTTCGGGATTCGGGGATTGAGGGATTGAGGGATTCTAGGGCAGTTCAGGGGGCGGCAACGGGAAATTGGGGCAGAAAGTCGTGCCGGAACCTGTTAAGGAAGCTTAACTGCACGAGGACGCTTGAGTTCCCAGCGGGAGATCGAGCGAAGGTGGACCTGATCGGGACCATCAAAAATCTTGAGCGAACGCTGCCAGCCGTACATTCTCGTCAGCAAGATGTCGTCACTGACCCCTAGGCCACCATGAACCTGAATGGCTCGATCAATCACATTGCAGGCAACCCGCGGAGCAATAACCTTGATGGCCGCGATCTCGGTCTTAGCCGACTTCGCCCCAGCTTGATCAATCATCCATGCGGCCTTTAAGGTCATAAGGCGCGCCTGCTCAATCTCGATTCGTGACTCGGCAATCCACTCTTGAATGGATCCTTGGTCTGCGAGTGGCCCGCCGAATGCTACCCGAGAGTTGGCTCGCTCCACCATCATTTGCAATGCACGCTCGGCCTGGCCGATTGAACGCATGCAGTGATGGATGCGGCCAGGTCCTAGGCGAGCTTGGGCGATCATGAACCCATCACCTTCGGTGGCGAGAATATTGCTTACGGGAACCCGGACATTCTCGAACTCGATCCACGCGTGGCCGTGTTGATCGTGTCGGCCGAAAACGGTGAGGGAACGCACTATGCGAACGCCGGGGGTGTCTGTCGGAACAAGAACCATTGACTGCTGGCGGTGAGCTGGGCCATCGGGATCAGTCTTTCCCATCACGATCAGGATCTTGCAGCGAGGATCCATTGCTCCACTGGTCCACCACTTGGTGCCATTAATCACGTACTCGTCACCCTCGCGCGTGATGGTGCATTCAATATTTGTGGCATCACTGCTGGCGACATACGGTTCCGTCATAGCAAACCCAGAGCGCATGGTGCCGTCAAGGAGTGGCTCGAGCCATTTTTCTTTTTGTTCATCGGTACCGAACAGGTGAATTGTTTCCATATTGCCGGTGTCCGGGGCTTGGCAGTTGATTGCCTCAGGGAAAATATCAACACTCCAGCCTGAGATTTCGGCGAGTTGCGCGTACTCAACGTTGGTGAGCCCACTGAATTCTGGCAGGAACAGGTTCCATAGCCCCAGTTCGCGGGCTTGCTTTTTCAATTCCTCAACAATGGGAGGGAGATTGAAGTCATCAGGCCCAACGGATGCACGGTATTCGTCGTATATGGCCTCGGCGGGCAACACTCGATCATTAAGAAAAGCCCACATCAACTCAGAAAGTTCTTGAGCTTTTTCGCTAGGTTGAAAGTCCATGTTTACTCCGTTTGATCCGCGATGTTTGGTGGGACAGTTTTAGGACACTACCAGAGGGAGTAATCTCCCGCCTGTACTCGCAATGGTACAAATGGCGAAACTAGTCTGACCCGATCAAAAAGGATGTGCTGTGGCTGAATTAAATCTTGGGCCGATTGCCGAGATCGCTGCAGCGCAACCCACCGGAATCGCACTCGTTGACGGGTTGTCGACCCGAACTTGGGCGCAGACGGCCGTTGAACTCCACAGTGTCGCCTCCGCGATGCTGGCCGGTGCACCCGATCCGCAGCAACGCTGGGGCATCCTTGGTGACAACGCTTCACCCACACTGCTGGCTCACGCAGCAGGGCTGATGGCCGGTGTTGGCACGGTTGCCGTGTCACGTCAACTCACACTTCCTGAACTGCGCGATCAAATTGAAGACTCACACATGATTGGCCTAATCACCGGACCCGGTGGTGCCGCAACCGCAGTTTCCGCGCTGGAATCGGGGCTGGTGAGCACCGTCGTGTTGCACTCGGGCGCCACTAATCCATCTGATCATTCAGGTCTGATTCACTGGGATGAATGGCTTGCCACTGCACCCACGGATCTGGAATTTCTTGAACGCCCATCCGCTCCCACCATGGTGTACACCTCCGGCACAACAGGTCGCGCCCGTGGAACCGCTACCCGTTGGGTGCTCGCCAAGGTCGAGAATCACTTGCAATATCTTGATAAATTGCGTGAGCGCGCACAGTTTCCCGAGGGTGCACACATTGTTGTTGGACCACTTCAACACAACGGTCCACTCACGGCGGTGCGCCACCTATTACTAGGGCGCCCAGTTGTTGTTGTTGGAAAGTTTGACGCTGAGACGGTGTTGGGTCTGATCGACACTTACCGTGTGAGTTCATCCGTCATGGTGCCTACGCATTTCCAACGACTGCTGGCCGTCGACCCCGACGTACGCGTTTCATTTGACGTTAGTTGCGTGCAACTCATCGCGCATACCGGCTCTGCCTGTCCGCCAGATGTTAAGCGGGAAATGATCAACTGGTTTGGGCCTGTTCTGCTGGAGTCCTACGGCGGCAGTGAGACCGGAACCCTCTGTCGCATCACTTCACCTGAATGGCTCGAGCACCCCGGTTCTGTTGGACGCACAGTCGAGCCCTTTGCTGTCATTGTTGTTGACGAGGATGGAAACGAACTAAAAATTGGTGAGACAGGAATCCTCGCATTTCAAGCACCAGAGGGATTCGGGCCGAGTTACCACCAAGATCCCGAGAAAACCGCGAAGGCTTATGTGCGACCGGGTGCATTCACTCTCGGTGACATGGGCCACGTTGACGAGAACGGGTTTATTTTTATTACCGACCGCCTCTCAGACATGGTTGTCTCGGGAGGAGTCAACCTTTATCCGTCTGAGAGTGAGAACGCACTGCTCGAGCACCCGAGCGTTGCAGAGGTCGCGATTATCGGAATTCCTTCCGCTGATCTAGGCGAGCAACTTCTCGCATTCGTTGTTCCCTCAGATCCTTCAGATCCACCCACAGCCGATGAACTGCAGTCTTTTTGCCGCGAACGGCTGGCAGCTTACAAAATCCCTCGCCAATTCGAGTTCATCGAAGAGTTGCCGCGTAATGAGATGCAGAAGATTGACAAGAAGTCACTTCGACGCCCTTATTGGGACGGGCAACGCAATATTGCTGGTTAATCCAGGGTTAATCGCTAATTAACGGGTTGCGCGTCGAGTGAAGTACAGCACATAGTTTTTACCTGACAGGAATGCCTAGTGCCGGTAAATTAAGAAGTGCTTTGCAGAAGGACCCACGAGAACGCCGGTCGTTGGCCGGTCACCACCAAGGAGGATTTATGTTAAAAGGAATTGCTGGAAATACCGCGATAGTGACCGGAGCAGCCGGTGGGATTGGTGCCGCTGCCGTGCGACGACTGCATGCTGAAGGCGCAAATGTTGTTGCCGTGGACATCAACCAAGCAGGCGTGGATGCACTCGTAACCGAGTTGGGCGATCGGGTCATTGCAATCGGCGCCGACGTAACCAGCCCCGAAGACACCGCGAAATTCTTCGCGACCACGGTTGAAAAATTCGGCAGTGTCGACATGTTTCTTGCCAACGCAGGAGTCGAGAGTCGAGTGCTGACCGTGGCTGATTTTGACATTAACGACTTTAATAAAGTTTTTGCGGTCAACGTTCTCAGCGCGTTCCTCGGGTCTTCCGCGGCCATGCGACAGATGGCAACCCAACCTAATCGCGGCAAGATTGTTTTCACCGCTTCCATTGCAGGACTCAAAGGCGATGGTGGCGTTTCTGTTTACGTTGCGAGCAAGCACGCAGTGGTCGGAATGTCGAAGTCACTGATGAAAGAGGCGGGTCCACAGGGCATTCGCGTTAACGTCGTGGCACCGGGTGTAGTTGACACTCGAATGATGCGCCCATTAGAAGAAGGCCTCGCGGGCCTTGCCGGCATTGATGTCGAGACATTCAAGGGCGCAATGAGTGCTGCTGTTCCCCTGGGTCGGTACGCCGAGCCAGAAGAAATCGCCGCAACGGCCGCCTGGCTTCTCAGCGACGAAGTTCCCTACA
>JAFMCP010000028.1 GCA_017857705.1 Candidatus Nanopelagicales bacterium | reverse complement strand
TTTGTCGGGCTGACAGGACTTGAACCTGCGGCCTTCCGGCCCCCAGCCGGACGCGCTACCAAACTGCGCCACAGCCCGCGACACGAGTCGCAACCCTATCTCATGATTGCGAAACTGATTGAGCACCTCTATCGACGCGACCGCTTTTCACGAACACGCATAACGATTCGAATCGGAGTTCCGTCAAACCCAAAGTCTTCGCGTAAGCGACGTTCAATGAATCTGCGGTACCCAGCCTCTAAGAAGCCTGTTGTGAAGAGCGCGAATGTTGGCGGCGATGCGGATACCTGGGTCCCAAAGAGAATTCGCGGCTGCTTGCCACCACGAAGTGGATGGGGGTGCGCGGCAGTCAGGTCAGCGATAAACCTGTTGAGGGCACCGGTTGGGATGCGGGAGTCCCAGTTGTCCAGAGCCAACTCCAGTGCCGGTGCCAACTTCTCAACATGACGCTTTGTCTTGGCTGAGATATTGACCGTAGGAGCCCAAGCTACCGAGGCTAAATCCCGATCGATCTCCTTAGCCAAGTAACCACGGCGATCCTCGTCGGTGAGATCCCACTTGTTAAACGCGATAACCAGTGCTCGACCTGACTCAATGACCATGGTGATGATTCGCTGATCTTGTTCACTCAATGGCTCAGAAGCATCTACAAGGACAATTGCTACTTCAGCGCGATCAAGTGCGGCCTGGGTACGCAACGTCGCGTAATACTCGTGACCGGAAGCCTCCTTGGCCCGACGCCGAATGCCGGCGGTGTCAACAAACCACCATAGCCGGTCTTTAATCTCGACTAGTTCGTCTACAGGGTCAACTGTTGTGCCCGCAACGTCGTCGACCACAACTCGATTTGAACCTGCAAGGGCATTGAGAAGTGAGGACTTGCCCACATTTGGCTTACCCAATAACGCGACCCTTCTGGGTGCGCCTTCCTTACTTTGACCCGATCCTGTTTCCGGAAGGACTTTCACGATTGCATCCAGCAGATCGCCGGAGCGACGGCCATGTAGACCGGAAACCGGATGTGGCTCCCCCAAACCGAGGCCCCACAATGCTGTTGCTTCCAGTTCCGCATTGTGATCATCGGCTTTAGTAGCAACAAGAATTGCTGGTTTGCCGGATCTGCGAATTACTTCTACGACTGATTCATCCGTTGTTGTCGCACCCACCATGGCATCAACAACAAACACGATGACATCGGATTCATTAATTGCGCGCTCAGCCTGTGCCGCAATTTGAGCGTGAATACCGCGGGAATTGCGCTCCCAGCCGCCAGTGTCCATGACAAGGAACTTTCGACCATTCCACTCGGCTTCGTAACTCACCCGATCTCGAGTCACCCCGGGAACGTCTTCCACTACAGCTTCTCGGCGCCCAATCATGCGGTTCACCAGGGTCGATTTACCCACGTTGGGACGACCAACAATTGCCACGACCGGCAGGTTGGCGGTCGACGCCAGATCCGCTAGGTCGGCATCAAATTCACCAAACTCCTCGCGAACAGCGACGAGGGCAGCCGCAAGCAGTGCATCCTCATCCATGGGCTCAAAATCGGAGTCATCATCGTCCACTAAGTCTTTTAGATCAACTGGATCAATCGGGTCAACTGATTCGAAGTCATTTTCATCCATGTCGCTGTTCGCTCGCCTTCACGTTTTCATCGATTTCATTTGCTTCCGCGCCACTGCGACGACTCCCCAAAGTACACAGGTGCACAACCTTGCTCTGCAGAGGGCTTGTGAAAGTACGCTCAAGAATACGTTTGATGAGCCAAAATGACCAACTGTTCCACCACCTGTTCCAGACTCAGATCGCTGGTGTCCAGTATTTGTGAATCCGGCGCCGGCTTAAGGGGTGAGTGCTCACGACCGGAGTCCTTCGCATCACGCAGATGCAATTCCTCTTGGGTTTGGGCAATGGTCTCAATGCTGGCAAGCGGGTCCACTTCCAGACTGCGCCTTCTGGCACGGGCCTCGGGCGTAGCCGTGAGAAATACCTTTAGTTTGGAATCAGGTAGGACGACGGTGCCAATATCGCGGCCCTCAATCACTATTCCAAAGGCCGAATTTTCGACAGCTTCACGCTGAAGTTGGACGAGGAGTTCCCGCACTTGCGGCACGGCACTCACCGCGCTCACCGCGGCGCTCACCTCGGGCGAACGAATTGCGCTAGTGACGTCTTCGCCGTTGGCTGTAATGACGAAATTCCCTGGATCCGTCGTGATCTCAATTGTTGTGTTGTGTGCCTCTTGCGCAACTGCCAGGTGATCATCGAGATCAATATTGGCCTGCAGCACGGCCCAGGTAATCGCCCGATACATGGCTCCGGTGTCTAGCATTACCCATCCAAGACGTTGGGCAACCTCTCTACTCACCGAAGACTTTCCCGATCCTGCCGGGCCATCAAGGGCGAGGGTCCTTGTTGTCATTGGCGGCCTCGAGTGTCAAAGCCCCGGTCTTGCAGCCCCTGCTCGAGGCCTTCTGACTGCCCTGCAGGCACGAAAAGTTGCACAATGCCACTGGGCGCACCCATGACATGTTCTATTCGCACGTCCTCGAGGTTAATGCTTAAAGTCCCAACACCAGAAAAGAGTTCAGCCAGAGCACCAGGTTGATCGGAGATCATGACATTCACTGATTCAAATCGATCCTGACCCGTTCCATGCTTACCGGGAATCCGCAATTTTCCCTCATTTCCGGCTCGAAGGGTGCTCTCAATTCGTTCCCGGTCATCCATTTCAAGAGCCGTAGACAACTCAGCTAGCTCAGCGCTGACCTTACGCAGTACCCGTGAGATCTCGGCAGCATTTCCTTGGACGATATCACCCCATAATCGGGGATCCGATCCGGCAATACGGATTGCATCGGCTAACCCAGAACCTGAAATTGATAGATCAGATTGGTCGGCCTCCAAAAGCTGGGCCGCAAGAGTGCTCGAGAGGAGTTGCGGAACATGTGAAATCAAGGCAACTGCCCGATCATGATCCTCAGGGTTCATAGTGACAACCGACCCGCCCATATCGGAGATAAGTTGGCTTGCCTGTGCTTGGGACTGCGCACTCCCCTGGGTCAAGACCCAGATCCGATCTTGGAAAAGATCTGCGCGGGCCGCACCAGGTCCTGCCACTTCTCGACCCGCCATAGGGTGAGCGCCCATCACTAGCCCACTCTGGATTAATTCAGCATCAAGTTCGGCCAGAATCGAATTACGAACCGAACTGACATCAATGAGCAACGCACCTTGATTGTCGCGGAAAGCCTCATTTAGTGTCTTAGCTGCCGCACTGGGGGGAACGCAGATGAAAATAATTTGAGGTTGCAGTTGTTTCACTGCAGTAGCTTTTGGTAATCCCATCCGCAGTGCTTGCCTGACGTGATCAGAGTTGAGGTCTTCGATCGTCACGGTGTAACCGGATTTGTTCAGGGACAAAGCAATCGAAGTACCGATGAGTCCGCAACCAATGATGTGGACACTAGGCGCCATTTGCATCCTTGACCTGGGTTTTTGTGAGGTCTGCCCGTAATACTTCGGCGCCGCGCAGGTACACATGTTCGATTTCGCTGCGGCTTTGATCTGTTTCTACCTGGGCCATTATTCGTACTACACGCTTGAGAGCTCCGTCAACATTCATCTCTTGAGCACACATTAGTGGCACGTCGGTCAATCCATGGATCCGGATTCCGGCTGCGGGGAATGCACACGTGAGATCTGGTGTTCCCGTCAGGAAAATGCTGATTACTTCGTCCTGGGAGACGCCGTTTCGATTTAGCATTTGGTCGATTAGTTCTGCAACAGCCTCGTTCATTTCTTCTACATTGTTTGCAGTGAGGCAGGTAGCACCTCTGATTGCTCTTGTCGCCATTGCTGGAGTCTAATCAGGTGGATTACAGGCCTGCAGCGGTGTAAAGCGCGCGGAGTTGCGCCCCATTAATCACTCTGAGAATTCCCGGTCTTTGTTGACCTAACGCAACAGGGCCGATTTTGGTGCGTACGAGCGAGGTGACAGGTGAACCGACGGCGTCAAACATACGTCGAACGATCCGATTTCGACCTTCATGGATGACCAGTTCCACCATGACCGAATTTTTCGTCCGATCGATTATTCGGGCTTTTGTCGCTTTAGCGGTTCCATCATCTAAGTCAACCCCACTCATTAACTCAGAAAGTGCCTTGTTCGTGAGTTCTTTGACGGTAGCGATATATGTCTTATCGACTCCATAACTAGGGTGTATCAATCTATTTGCTAGATCACCGTCATTGGTGAGCAGCAAAAGTCCTTCGGTGTCCGCATCAAGTCTGCCAACATGGAAAACTCGCTGTTCCAATTCGGTGACGTAATCGCCAACGCATGGGCGCCCTTGGTCGTCGATCATGGTGGTTAACACGCCTTTTGGTTTATTCAACGCGTACACCACGATTTGGGCTTTGGTTTGTAGTCGCTCTCCATCAACATGAATAATGTCAACTTCAGGGTCAACTCGACGCCCCTGCTCACGAACAGGTTCACCATTGATGCTGACACGACCTTGGTCTATCAAGATTTCGCATGATCGACGGCTACCAATCCCAGCGGCGGCTAGAACTTTTTGAAGTCGAATTTCTGTGTCAGTCACCGGAAGCAACTGACTCCAGTACGGCATCAAGATCTGCGAGATCGGGTATGTGTTCGGCAAGTGGAGGCAAATCCTCGAGTGAGGAAATGCCTAGACGCTCAAGGAAGAAGGATGTTGTCTTATAGAAGATTGCTCCTGACTCGTTCTCGGTTCCTGCCTCTTGAATGAGGCCTCGTGTCAGCAGGGTTTTTATGACACCGTCAACGTTCACACCACGAACAGCACTGACCCGGCCACGAGTGACGGGCTGGCGATAGGCAATAACCGAGAGGGTTTCCAGCGCCGCCTGAGTCAATTTGGCCTGCTGCCCGTCAACAACCCAGCGTTCAATCAATGAAGAGCACTCGCTGCGAGTGTAGAAGCGCCACCCACCTGCAACTTCACGCAAATCAAAACCACGCATGGCTTCGGTGTATTCCTCGGACAGATCCTTGAGCGTTTGTTCAATGTCAGGGAGTGGTTCCTTTGTTATCTGAGCAAGTTCCATTGCGGGCATGGGCTCGTCGGTGAGCAGTAGGAGCGCTTCTATTGCAGCGCTCAGGCTTGGAGCGCCTAAACCGGAAGTTTCTTCGATCACTTCTTCGATCACTTCTTCAGTGACTTCTTGGGCTGATTCACTCATCGATTTCTCCTGATCCTTGTAGTGAAATCTTTTCGGCTTGCGACTCTGTGTCAATATCACGCTCAACATCAAACTCATCGGTCACATTGATATCACCTTCGTTTTGACCAACCCAACGGACTGTCAGATCACCCAGTGGTGAGATTTGTTCAAAAAGCACCGCTTGTTCTCGGTAAAGTTCAAGTAACGCTAGGAAACGGCCAACAATTAACAAAGTTGTGTCGCAGTCTTGCGTAAGTGCCCTAAACGTGGTTGTTCCCACGCGCCGAAGCCTTTCAACAATGATGGCCGCCTGCTCCCGGACACTTACCCGCTGAACGTGAATGTGCCCAAGACCAACTTCTTCAATCGGCTTTGGTGCCAAAGCCGATGCAGCCATGGTTGCGAATTGATCTGGCCCGATCCCCAAAAGAACTTCTGGTAATAGCTCTGCGAATTGCGGTTCTAGTCCCACAGTGCGCGGGAAAGATTTACTTGCCGTTCCCATCATCGCAGTGAAGAGGACTGTGATCTCTTTGTAGGCCCGGTACTGCAAAATTCGAGCAAAGAGCAGATCCCTAGCCTCAAGTAACGCCAGATCCTCTTCGTCTTCGACCTCTCCACGAGGAAGAAGCCTGGCTGCTTTCAGGTCAAGAAGGGTCGCAGCAACCACGAGGAAGCTACTTGTTTCATCCAGGTCCCAGTTCTCCCCCTGTCCTCGAATATGCGAGATGAATTCATCTGTGACCGTATGAAGGGCTAATTCGGTTACTTCGAGTTTGTGTTTGGAGATTAGCGAGAGCAGAAGATCGAAAGGTCCCTCGAAATCCCCAACCCGTACCGAGAATCCTTCTTTTACGCTAACGCTTTCATCGACGACGTCGGTACTCACCTAGCAATTCACCTGGCAAGTACCTCGCGTGCCAACCTGCGGTACGCCTCCGCCCCACTACTATTCGGGGCAAATGAAGTGATGGGCTCACCTGCGACGGCAGAGTCAGGGAATTTTACAGTCCGGTTAATTGTCGTCGAAAAAACAGTTTCGCCAAATGCTCCTGTGACTGACTCGAGGACTTCTCGGCTGTGCAATGTTCGAGGGTCGTACATTGTGGGCAAAACACCCACTATTCGAAGATTTGGATTAAGCCGTGACACAACTTTGTCAATTGTGTCTTTGAGCATGGCCACACCGCGTAGAGCAAAATACTCGCACTCCATGGGAATAATGACCTCAGTGCTTGCGGTGAGTGCATTGAGGGTGAGCAAGCCCAACGATGGCTGACAGTCAATGAGCACAATGTCGTAGTCATTGATGATCGGCGCGAGTGCCCTTTGAAGTGAGTACTCTCGGCCAACTTCGCTGACTAATTGGACTTCAGCGGCGGAAAGATCAATATTGCTCGGCACAAGATCAAGCCCCGGCACACGAGTACTCACAATGACGTCACCGATATGACAATCACTTTCGGTCAATAAGTTGTAGATCGAAAGTTCCATTTCATTCGGGTTCAGCCCTAGTGCGACAGAGAGGGCGCCCTGAGGATCAAAGTCGACGAGGAGCACCCTGCGGCCGTATCCGGCCAAAGCTGCACCAAGGGACACTGTTGACGTCGTTTTTCCGACACCCCCTTTTTGGTTGACCATAGAAATCACCCTGGCTGGGCCATGCTTTTCCAACGTGGGTGGCTCGGGGATGACCGCCAATTGGGTCCCTACAGATTCCTCGCTCATGATGACTGTCAGCCTACTGTGTCCGGATATTTATTTCCCCGATTGGCATGGCCGATTGCTTGATCCGGCGTTGTAGCCACAATTACCTGGCTCTTGGGTGAGACGCGGCATAGATCTCCCGAAGTGTGTCAACTGTTACCTGTGTGTACACCTGGGTGGTAGTCACAGATGCGTGCCCGAGCAACTCCTGAACCGTGCGAACATCAGCCCCGCGCTCAAGTAGATGGGTGGCGTAACTGTGTCGAAGGCTATGTGGGCTTACGCCAGGGATATTGGCACGCTCAGAGGCTTTATTGACACATTCCCAGGCGCTTTGACGGGAGAGGGGTTTTCCTCTTCGATTGAGGAAGAGCCTGTGTGTTCCGGGCCCTTTGTCAACGAGATGCAGGCGCTCCCCGCTCACATATTTTTCGATGGCCCCCAAGGCGTACGTGCCAAGGGGGATCAGTCGCTGCTTATTGCCCTTTCCCGTCACGATGACTGTTTCTGACTCGGGATCAATGTCATCGACGCATAAATTGGTCATTTCCGAAATTCGCATACCGGTGCCATAAAGCAATTCCATAATGGCCCTGTCGCGCTGAGGAAGGTCACCGTTATCGGTTGCTTCGATGAGGATAAGAACCGATTCATATGGCAGAGCCTTAGGTAATCTGCGCGGGATGTTAACGGGGTGAACATCTATAGCGGGGTTTGCCGTCGCCCAGTCCTCCGCGACACAGAATTTGTGAAAACCCCTCACGGACACCACTGTTCTGGCTGCGCTTGCCGCACTTAGGTCAGCTGCAAGTGAGGTTGCAAAGTCACTTATCGCGTTCGTGTCAACATCATTAATAGTGACAAGGCCGTGCTCTTGACACCAATTTTGATACCTACTCAAATCCCGCGTGTAAGCGCTGACAGTATTGGCGGAGAGCCCTCTCTCAATGCTTACATGATCGAGGTAGCCGCGTATAGCCCTTTCTAAGTTCAGGTGAGTACCTCAGCCAAAGTTACCAGTGGATAGTCGAAGGACTCTGCCACTGCAACGTATGTGACTTTATGGTCATGGACGTTTAAGCCCAATGCCAGTGCGGGATCGTCGATAAGAGCCTGCTTCCATCCCTTATCAGCGAGAGCTACCGCGTAGGGCAAAGTCACATTGGTTAGTGCATAGGTTGAGGTATGAGGCACAGCGCCGGGCATGTTGGCTACACAGTAAAACACCGAGTCGTGAACGACATAGGTTGGATCAGCATGAGTCGTTGCACGTGAGTCCTCAAAGCAACCGCCTTGATCAATCGCAATGTCAACCAGAACTGAACCTGGTTTCATGCGTGATACCAATTCATTTGAAATCAACTTTGGCGCCTTTGTCCCCGGTACAAGCACTGCGCCGATAACCATGTCAGCATCGAGGACCGCTTGTTCGATTTCAAAAGCATTCGAGGCAACCGTCTGCATGTGACCCTGGTAAATCGCATCAACCTGACGCAAGCGGGCAATATTCTTGTCTAGTAGCAGAACTTCCGCCTGCATTCCCAGTGCAATCGCGGCCGCATTCATTCCAGCCACTCCGGCCCCAAGCACAACTACCTTCGCTGCGTAAACACCCGAGACACCGCCCATGAGTACGCCGCGACCACCGTGGGCACGCATAAGTGAGTGGGCACCCACTTGAGGTGCTAGTCGACCAGCAACCTCAGACATTGGAGCCAAAAGTGGAAGTGACCCGTCAGCAAGTTCGACAGTTTCATAAGCAATTGCAGTTGCGCCGGACGAGACCAGCGCATCGGTACATTCCTTCGATGCGGCCAGGTGAAGGTATGTGAAAATGACTTGACCCTCGCGCATGCGGTGGTATTCCGCCGCTATGGGCTCCTTGACCTTAAGAATCATGTCCGAGGTTTCCCAGACGGCATCTGCCGTGTCAAGCATGATCGCGCCAGCACTGACGAAAGCAGTATCCGCAATAGAGGAACCGATTCCCGCCCCAGCCTCAATGACGACTTCGTGTCCGTGGGTCACAAGTTCGTGAACACCCGCAGGGGTGATTGCTACCCGGTACTCGTGGTTCTTGATTTCTTTGGGAATTCCAATGCGCACAGTAGCCTCGTCTTCTCGATTTTGCTCGTAGACGGGAATCTACACGGATGGGAGTCTCCCAAGTGATTTAAGCCCCTCCCGCGCACTCCAAGACGCATTCGCATTACGCAATACGCGATGTGGATCCATTCGCCATGCCCATGCAGCGAGGACCCCAACTACCGTGGTGGGATTTCCCAAATCACCGCCAAGCACCAAGTCGACAGCCTGTTCCAAAGGAACCCAAACACAAGGCAGATCCATTTCTTCTGCCTCCCCAGTGACTATTCGCCCATCAGGCAGTTCAGTAATTTCACGTCCCAGATAAATTCGAATAGCCTCGCTGGACCCGCCCGGTGAGTTATAGAAATCAACCAACGTCTCCCAACGGGCCGCCTTCACTCCTGCTTCCTCGGCTAATTCACGTTGGGCGGCCTCCAGCGGATTCTCTGCGGTGATGTCAAGCAGTCCAGCCGGGGTTTCGAAAAGGTACATTCCTAAGGCTTGCCGGTACTGACGAATCAGAAGTACTTCATCACGGTCATTGAGCACCAGGACTGAGACCGCACCTGGGTGAATGACAATGTCTCGCTTGACTCGCTGTCCTGCAATGTCAACCGTCTGAACTTCGACCTTCCACTTTCCACCCACATGTACCGTTTCGCTGTCAACGAGCACAGCAGGTTCCAATGCGTCCCTTACCGGTCCACTCCAAGAAGTGAGCACGGCCTATACCTAAGCGTCCGCCGCGGAAAAGTCTTGTTGCAATGAATGCGCCCGGACAATCGCCGCCTCAATGAGACCAACAAAAAGTGGGTGCGCATTTGTTGGACGCGAACGTAATTCTGGGTGCGCCTGAGTGCCAATGTAATACGGGTGAATTTCAGGAGCAAGTTCGACGAATTCAACTAGGCGCCCATCCGGCGAGGTGCCTGAGAAATCTAATCCAGCCATACTCAGTTGGTCTCGGTATTCATTAGCCACTTCAAAACGATGTCGGTGCCGTTCCTCAATGTATGGCGCGTCGTAAACCTTATAGGCAACCGAGCCTTGGGTCAGTTTCGCCGGGTACAGCCCTAAACGCATGGTGCCGCCCATATCGCGTTCACCCGAGACGACATCACGTTGATCCGCCATCGTCGAAATAACGGGGTGAGGTGTCGACTCATCAAATTCGACCGAGTTCGCATTTTCAAGCCCTGCAATCGTCCGGGCGTATTCGATCACCATGCATTGCAAACCAAGGCACAATCCAAGGGTTGGAATTAGATTTTCACGTGCGTATGTCAATGCACCAAGTTTTCCTTCAATCCCCCTGACACCGAACCCGCCAGGCACACAAATGGCATCAAGGTCTGAAAGATTTTTAGCCGCTCCTTCAGGTATCGCACAATCATCACTTGAGACCCAGCGAATATTCACGCGGCAATTGTTGTGAAATCCGCCGGCACGCAACGCTTCCGTTACTGAAAGGTAGGCATCGGGCAAATCGATGTACTTGCCAACCAATCCAACGGTTACTTCATTTTTGGGAAAGTGCACTCGTTCCAATAATTTATCCCATTGATCCCAGTTAACGTCACGAAATGGTAAGTCGAGTCGGCGAACCACATAAGCATCCAATCCTTCAGAATGCAGAACTTTCGGAATATCATAAATACTGGGCGCATCGACCGCCGCAACGACTGCTTCAGCATCAACGTCACACATCATTGAGATCTTTTGCTTTATTGAATCGGGTACTGGTCGATCCGCGCGCAACACGATTGCATCAGGCTGGATACCAATATTGCGAAGAGCCGCAACTGAATGTTGGGTTGGTTTGGTTTTCAGTTCACCTGAAGGACCGATATAGGGAAGCAATGAAACGTGTAGGAAAAACACGTTTTCCCTACCAACTTCATGTCGAATTTGTCGCACGGACTCGAGGAAAGGCAAGCTTTCTATGTCCCCCACCGTGCCACCAACTTCGGTGATTACAACGTCGACATTGGGACCAGCCATTCGTCTAATGCGGGACTTAATTTCATTGGTGATATGCGGAATGACTTGAACGGTATCTCCCAAATATTCACCACGGCGTTCTTTCGCAATTACCGTGGAATAAACCTGCCCTGTCGTGACATTTGCTGAACCGTGTAAATTCGTGTCAAGAAATCGCTCGTAATGACCAATATCTAGGTCAGTCTCGGCTCCGTCATCAGTTACGAACACTTCACCATGTTGGAATGGATTCATGGTTCCGGGATCAACGTTGAGATACGGGTCAAGCTTTTGCATTGTCACACGCAATCCACGTGCAGTAAGTAGGTTCCCTAACGAAGAAGCCGTTAGCCCCTTACCAAGTGAGGAGGCAACGCCTCCGGTGACGAATATGTGCTTAGTCCCAGTTTTCTCCACGGGAGTAAAGCCTATCAGTGTCACGAGCCGTATTTGCACGACTCGCGAAAGACCGGGCAAAGCTACTTTTTGGCACCAAGCTCAAGTAGCTCAATCGCGTGCGCACTACCGTGCTGCGAGTCCGGGAGTCCAGAAAGCATCCGGGTAATTTCTCTAACTCGAGCCTCACCATGCACCAACGCCACCGTTGTTTCCACAGAGTTGGCCGCAGCTTTCTTTTCGACGACCAAGTGCCGATCGGCAAAAGCGGCCACCTGCGGCAAATGGGTTACAACGATCACTTGGGTGTGTTGGGCTAGCGCTGCCAAGCGTCTACCAACCTCTACCGCAACGGCCCCGCCTATGCCTGCATCTACTTCATCGAAAATCATGGTGGGTACTGGATTCTCGCCAGCAAGGGCCACCTCAATGGCCAGCATCACACGACTAAGTTCGCCACCTGAAGCGAAGCGAGACAGCGGCAGAGGCTTGGCGCTCTCGTGAGCCGCAAGCATGAAAACTACTCGGTCACAACCACTGCGAGTCCACAATTGCGGATCAGTTTCCGCCTCAAGTTCAACTTTTACTCGGGCAAATGGCATGGACAATCCGCCAAGTTCAGCCTCGATGCTGTTTTCCAATATCTTGGCTGCCTTGGTTCGCGCCACGCTTAAAGCCTGCGCCTCTCGGGTCGCAACAATTAGGGCGGCCGAGATTTCCCCCACTAATTCGTCCAAGCGTGAATCCTTCGAAATTATGCTGTCAAGTTCACCCTGCGCCTGTTCACGCCAAGCAATTACTTCACCCACGGTTGACCCGTATTTTTTCTTGATTGCCGACAACTGGGACACTCGATGTTCTAAGTCAGCTAACTCAGCAGGGTCAGCCCCCAATGCTGACAAGTAGTTGCCTAGGTCTGCATCAAGATCAGATAATTCAGCCAGCGCCGACACGATTCGGGCGAGGTGGGGAGATAAGTCCGAATCAAGTGCGCGTCCATGCTCGAGTGATTTGGCGATCTCACTCAACTGGTCGATTACTGGGGTCGACCTTGCCTCCCGACCTGACTCAGGTGCTCCCGTAAGCAACTCGCGCGCCATTCCAACACAACCGTTCAGATCATCGATATTTCGCATTATCGAGATTTTTTGTGCTGCTTGATCGTCTTCGCCTTCGATTAGGTTTAATTCAGAGATCTCACTTATGCCCTGCTGCAGAACAAAAATTCTGGCCTGTTGGTCACTTTCATTCGCCCTCAATTTGTCTTGTTCTTTAAGCAATCTCCGGTATTCACGAAGTGCGTCTTGGTAGGAGGATTTAGCGCGAATCGTCGATTCGCCGCCAGCACGGTCAAGAAGTTCTAGCTGCTTCGCCCCATCACGTAATAGGACTTGATCTGATTGACCATGTAACGCAATAAGATTTTCACTCACTTGGCGCAATGCGCTTGCCGGCACTTGCCGGCCTCCCAAGAAGATCTTTCCTCGTCCACTGTTAGTTATTTCCCTCGAGATGAGAAGTGAGCGCTCACCGGAGTTATCGATCTCCTCACACTCCCCGCCGCTTTCCTCGACTAATGCAATCACGAGCGATGCAGTGGTTCCATCAAACTTGACTTCGCAATCCACACGAGCTCGATCCGCTGAATCAAGTACCAGTTCAGCGCTGGCGCGATCACCCATGAGTAACCCAATACTTTGCAGAATCATGGACTTTCCTGCACCCGTTTCACCGGTTAAAACCGTTAGCCCTGAATCGAGTTCAATGGACGCCGCCGTGATGATTCCCAAGTTTGAGATCGTTAACGACTCGAGCATGAATTACTCGCTCTCACCGAATATGACGTCATTTTCCAACACCGCGCCAACCTTCGACGGGCAGTTGAAATTTCGCGACTAGTCGGTCCGTGAATGGCGCCGGAACCAGTCGAGCGAAGCGAACTGGCTGGTCATTGGCGCGCACTTCCAGGCTGGAACCGGCGGCTACCGCGATCATGCGCCTACCGTCTGCCCACATGACGGCATCGGCTTCAGGTGAAAGTTCAAGCCGAATGACGCTTGTCGGCGCAATGACCGAAGGTCGAGCGAAGAGTGAATGGGCGCTGATGGGAAGCAGCAAAAGTGCACTGACTTCCGGCCAAACAATCGGGCCGCCGGCAGAGAACGCGTACGCGGTCGAACCTGTGGGAGTGGCGCAAATCACCCCGTCACACCCCCAGCGACTCAAAGGGTGGTCGTCAACATGAGCGAGGACACTAATCATCTTCTCTCGGTCGTGCTTCTCTAAACTGATTTCATTCAGGGCCCAGGTGTGATCGACCACTTCAGATCCCTGAAAAACCATGACGTCAAGGGCTAGTCGTTCTTCAACACTCCACTGCCCACCAGCAATAGCGTCAATGACGAACTGCAGATTCTCTTCCTCTGCTTCAGCGAGAAACCCAACATGTCCTAGGTTCACTCCCAAAATCGCAGCTCCTGACTCTCTTCCAAGTTCAGCCGCGCGCAGCATTGTTCCGTCTCCCCCGATTACCAATATCAAATCTGTCGGCAATAACCCCGGCACCCCGGTCACTTCATGTGTGCCAAAAGGGGCCTTTTCAGACTCATCGCTCTCCCTACTGGTCGTGATCTTGTGCTTACTCAGTCCGGTGTCAACAGAGTCCGCGATTCGTAATGCGTGATTTGACTGGCTATTGACAACAACGTGTACCCGAGAGGGAGCCCCGATTGCACGGATCATGCTGGTCCTTCCTCAATGGCAATGTCGATCATGCTCGCTAAGTCTGTCGTATCGGGGTTCCACTGCATACCCTGCACTTGTGGCCTGTGGGTGAGCCATAAGAAATATTCCACATTCCCCTTAGGTCCGGGCAATGGACTTGCCGCGATACCCGAAACATTCCACCCTCCCGAAATACCTGCCTGTGCCACCCGATTCACTGCTGATTTGCGGATCTTTGGGTCACGAACCACTCCATGTGATGCGCTCACAGCATCCCGCCCCGCCTCAAACTGAGGCTTAACCATCAGCAGCATTTCGCCCATTGGGTCTATGAGTGAGGTGAGAGTTGGCAATACTGTTGTCAAGGAGATGAAGGAAAGGTCGGCCACAACCACTTGAGGAACAAATGCAAGTTGATGTGGTTCTAAGTAACGAATATTTTGACGTTCCATGACCTGCACCCGAGGATCTGTTCGCAGCGACCAGGCGATTTGCCCATAGCCGACATCAACAGCTAGCACTCCAGCAGCACCTGCTTCAAGTGCGACCTGGGTGAATCCCCCTGTCGATGCACCGGCATCAAGGACGTAACGTCCTAATAACGAAATGGGGAATGCTGTTAAGGCTCCTAGTAACTTGTGAGCACCTCGCGAGACATAGGAGTCCCCATTACCTTCAACGATCAAATTCGATTGAGGGCTAACCCCCGTTGCAGCCTTGAGTGCCACCATGCCGTCAATTTTGACACGACGCTCATCAATTGCATCTTGCGCTTCTCCCCGTGAACGAACCAAGCCACGTGTTACTAATTCGGCATCTAGTCTGCGCATGAGTCGTAATCAATCGTCAAATCTTGTGAGGTTGGAACTGGCTTAACGATCTAAATTCACCATGACATTACGCAACCGGTCGTGAACTTGCGTCAAAATGCCATGGTGGGAATGAATCTCTTCTAGATCAATGGCCTGGATAAGCTCCAAGGCAGAATCAACTTCACTATTGCCTGTGGCTTCCCACATCGGCAGTACAAGTTCCGCGTCAACGACCTCATCTAGGACCAATAAATCTTGACCGTTGGAAACTATTTCGGTTTCCGAATCTGATTCGGATTCGGAAACCAAATTCACATCAATTTCAGGATTCATGCTCAACCACAACCTTCTTCTTTTTCTTGATTGGCGGCGCCTGGTTCTCTGCCTCTGGGGAATTCTTCAAATCTCGGGAATCCTGTGATTTGACGACCGTTTCACCCTCGCCCGCGGCGATCGAAAATTCGACTTTTTCAACCCTTGCCCGTAATGCCGCAAGTTCGTCTTCGCGAACAAAACCGACGCGACCTATCGCTTTGTCTACTTCAGTGCGGATGAGCCCGATCAGCAAATCACGATTGGTTTTACTCTGAGCCATCAGGTCATCCGCTGCTTGCGCCACACTTGAGGCCATGTCAGCCGGCTGCTTGGTTCCAAGAGACATGCCTTGAGCAATCAGTGACCCTGCAACCTCCATGGCTTTGGCTGCAGATGCCTCGGTGAGCCCGGTCGCCATTTCCAGATAATTGCGCAATGTTGAAAGATTCGGAACCGATTCAAACATGTTTCTCTTCCTTTACCAGATCAAGCGACCACCCTTGGCCACTGCTTTTCCCGTACTCGCCTTTCCCGGATCACAAAACACCTAAATCAAGGGTAATCCGTCCTTGCGTAAAGGCATCTAGGCCAAACTCCGTCACCATATCCCATTTTAGGCTATCGGCTGCACGTAAGCGCTCCAGCCACGTACCTCCCGTTGAACGAACACACATATCCAAGGCGACAAAAGTAGCCCTGGCGCCACCACAAACATAATCTTCACCACTGATAGTCGAATCCACATAAGTGTGAATCAGTCCTTGGACACTTTCGCACAGGTAGTCAGCCCGTAGGCTTGCACTCCACACATCCAAGATTTGAGTTACCCCGGAGAGCACAAGCATCGTGGGGATTCCCACGGCGATTCCTGCGGCAATATCGGTGTCATAACGATCTCCCACCAATAGTGGCCGATCGCCAGGCACAGCCGCCATTGTTCTATCTATCATCGATCGATCAGGCTTTCCTCCGACTCCATCGGGGTCACGGCCTACTGCATTGCGTACTGCATCAACCAATGAGCCATTCCCAGGGGCGATTCCTGAAGCTGTCGGGAAAGTACTATCTAGATTGGTAGCAATCCAGGTAGCTCCCCCTTGGATTAAATATGAAGCCTGGGCCAAGTCTCTCCAGGAAACCGCTGGACCAAACCCCTGCACTACAGCCACACACCCGTGGGAATCCCGACTTGCGACATACCCCACTGCTGTTAGCGCCTGTTCAACACCGTCACCACCCACAACGAAAACTCGCTCACCAGGTTGCACATATTGCTGCAAGATCTCAACGGCAACTTGCGAGGAGGTGATTACTTCAGATGCCTTAGCAGGTATACCAAGTTCCATAAGGTGAGAAGCAACTTCATCAGGTGTACGAGACGCATTATTCGTAACGAATGCCACCCCGCAGCCAGCTTCTAAGATATTCCTAACAGCTTCGGCTGCTCCATCCACTGCACTTAATCCACGGTAGAGAACGCCATCCAGATCGAAATAGATCGCATCAAATTTGTCCAATAATTTTAGCCTCAAGTCAATCGGTTGAGAGCCAACGTCACTCACAGTTCATCCTGTCGTGCAATGGGCCCTTCGACAGGCATTCCCTGCTCCATTCTGTGCCGCAAAGTCGACTTGACCTGTGACAATGCAGAGCCATATTCAGACCTGTGAGGTTTCATAACGAATGCCATCGCTAAATGGTCACGCGCCGGAACGAATCTCTGCAGACGCCACATTGAAAGCCCCAGTGCAAAATGGGCATAGTCATTGTCTGGGGAAATTTCAACTAGTTCACTAAGTACGACGACTGCTTGGTCGTATTGTTTGGCGTCAAAAAGCGCTCGACCTAGTCCCTCAAGAACACTCGGACTGGCTTCTACTTCACGTAATCGTTGAAACAAAATCGCGGAGGCTGCGCTGTCACCACTTTCAAGGAGATCGTAGGCCCGCTTGTACCAGTCGTACTCATTTCCTGAAGGAATTCCATCGGAGAACGAGCTAACCGCCATTACAGTTCATGGCCCATTCGGGTCACTTTCGTCGACATGTACTCAGCATTGTGCAGATTTTCGTCGACTATCAATGGAACGCGGTCGATAATCACCAGACCATATCCTTCTAGACCAGCGCGCTTCGTTGGATTATTGGTCAAAAGACGCATGCTTTTGATTCCAAGGTCAGCAAGAATTTGTGCACCAGTTCCGTAATCTCGTGCATCAGCAGGAAGGCCGAGCGAGAGATTGGCATCGACGGTGTCGAATCCACGCTCTTGCAACTCATAAGCACGCAATTTGTCTAGTAGTCCAATTCCCCGACCTTCGTGGCCTTTCACATAGAGAACAACACCCCGTCCCTCTTCGGCGATCCGTAACATGGCAGTGTGTAATTGCGGGCCGCAATCACAGCGAAGTGAACCAAACACGTCGCCTGTTAAACACTCAGAATGCACCCGGACAAGGACATCTTGACCGGCTCCGACGTCACCACAAACCAGTGCCACGTGTTCCGTGCCGTCAATTTCACTTCGATAACCGACAGCACGAAAATCTCCATACTCCGATGGCAGAGATACGTCAGCCACTCTTGTGACTTGCGATTCATACTGGCGTCGATATTTGATTAAGTCCGCGATCGAGATGAGAAGTAAACCATGCTCGTCCGCGAACTCCCTGCATTCTGGTGCCCGCATCATTGTTCCGTCGTCATTCACGAGTTCACACAATGCGCCAGCACCCGTGAGCCCGGCTAGCGTGGTCAAATCGACGGCCGCTTCAGTATGCCCTGGACGTCGAAGCACCCCACCCTGAACGGCCCGAAGTGGCATAACGTGACCCGGTCGAGTTAATTCATAGGGCTCCGTCGCGGAGTCGGCTAGTACGCGAATTGTGTGCGCTCGATCAACGGCTGAGATTCCCGTCGACAGAACATCCTTTGCGTCCACAGAGACTGCATATGCCGTGCCTTTTCGATCTTCGTTAACTGAAGTCATCGGAGGCAAGCTCAGCCGATCAAGGAGTTCACCCGACATTCCCACACACACGTACCCTGATGTGTGCCGGATCATAAACGCCGTTAACTCCGGAGTGGCCTTGGACGCAGCAAATATAAGGTCGCCCTCGTTCTCACGATCTTCGTCATCGATAACCACAATTGCCTTACCAACACGAATCGCGTCGATAGCATCGGAGATCGAATCCAGCCGAATTCCCTCTTTGGAAATTGGAAGTTCCTCATTGACAAAAACCGGCAGCGGATCAGTATCCGATTCGTCCTCATCAATGGAAAAAAGTTCGTCTGCTGGGATCACCTGCCTAGTCTACCCGTCACTACGTGGCGCGCTTGAGCGCTCGCACCTCAATCTCCAGGGCACTAGCCAAACCACCTGATGATCTCCAGAACCTGCGTCGTAACACTCCCGTGCAACTCAGGTGCGCTCCCGGCTCCATCGCCATCACTTTTTTTGCGACCGATTCTCTGAATGTTTGGCATGGCATCGTGTCTACTTTCGTGCTTCCTACCTGGTCACTTACTGGCCGGTCAACAATCACGGCAAAGCCTGTTGCTATATCCCCACTGGGCAGTTCCCTTTGAGTAACTCGACTACCTAATCTGCCCGCTACTTCCACACTATTGGTCATACTAATTCCCTTCTCAATTCACCGATTGTCTTGTCATGTCTGCCTATTGCATTATTCGACGAATGTGACAAGCCCGGCAGATATAAAGTACGCCTGTGGAACAAGTGGCAGAAAGTGTGGAAAAGTCTCCGGTCATTGCAGATCTAGGTGGAGGCGTCTTTTCAATCGATACAATGATGGGCGGCTTCGAAGGCATCACGTCGTCCTATTTCATAGCCAGCGACCGTCCCGTCCTTATTGAAACAGGAGCGGCCTTAAGTGCGCCTCGCGTTCAGGCAAGCTTGGCACAACTGGGCTGTGACTCACAAGATTTGGCAACGATCGTGGTGACTCATATTCACTTGGATCACGCTGGCGGAGTAGGTGATTTGGCTAGGGAATATCCCAACGCACGAGTCGTAGTGCATGAGCGGGGTGCACGACACTTGGCTGACCCAGCCAAGTTGGTCGCAAGCGCCTACCGGGTCTTTGGACCCAAGATGGATGAAATGTTTGGGCCGCTTCTTCCCACAGATCCACTGCGGATTGATGTCCTGGGTGAACGAGGAAGCATTGATCTCGGAGCCGGCAGAAAACTAGACACATTCCACAACCCCGGACATGCTTCTCACCACGTTGCCCTCATCGATTCTGAAACTGGTGATCTATACACAGGTGATGCAGCGGGCGTCTACGTCCCTGAAACAGGAGACGTCAGGCCCGCAACACCACCTCCCGATTTTGACTTTGAGCTGGCAGTTAATTCATTAAATGCCATGCAGGCAGTAGGACCAAATCGTCTACTCTTTAGCCACTTTGGACCCACCAGCGAAATCGAACGAGTTTTTGAGAATTCACTCACACAACTTCACTATTGGGTTGAATGGGTAAAACAGGCACACCACGAAGGCATGGACTTTGATCATGCACTACTCATGGTACTTGCCAAAGATCGCGATGTGAACGCTGAATTTTATACAAACACGGAAGTAGTCAACAAGTTTGAACACCTCAGTAGTTCAGAGGCACAAGTGAGTGGGATCTGGCATTGGCTAGAAAAACAAAGTCAGTCAGATTCGTCAAGCAAGTGAGCCGTAATTCCACTTTCCTGTGTCCGCGTCAAGGCTGTTACTCCATTAATGTCTGATTTGAGTGCCTTGCCTCGCCATTCCCGAGCTTCCGCCGTTCTACCTGCCTGGTCCAGCAAGTCTGAATAGGATTCTTGCAACCGCGCGCGTAGATCTCCGGCTGGCAGCGACGTCAGTGCTCCGACATTAAGCATTAGCAATGCTGCGTCAATTTGACCCATGTCTGCTCGTGCCCCAGCACTGACCATGAGGGCTTCAATTGCTGTTTCCGGCGCCAGCTCTTTCGTGGGTATGGATTTTAAGAATTCGATTGCCTTTTCTGGTCTTCCCAGACCTCGCTCGCAGTCAGCCATCATTGCTACGAAATCGTTGCTACCAGTCATCCGACGAACTGCACGCAACTCATTCAAGGCTGCTGCATATTCACCAGCCAAGTATTCAATCGTGCCATTGGCCTCCCGAACAACAGCAACTCGACCAGCGAGCTTCTTTGCCTGACGCGAATGCGCGAGCGCAGTTTCCATGTCGTCATCGCCGATTGCAATTTCGGCAGCTAATAAGTGTCGACCGACGCGTTCCTGTAATGACTCGGGCAGTGTCTGAAGTTCAAACCTAACCGACTTGTCTAGATCCTCGAAAAGGATTTCATCTGGTATCCATGGACCTCTTGACTCGCGTGAATCCTCGTCCCGTCTCTCCCGAGTCGGATATCTATTGGAATCCGACCGTTCTGATCTCCCCATGTCATCCCGAACATCACGCCGCGGTCGGTCAGAGCCTGGCCTGTCAGTACGAGACCGATCCGAACCCGGACGATCACTACGGGAACGGTCATTGCGGGTCCGATCCGAACCCGGCCGGTCACTACGAGGTCGATCCGAACTCGGCCGGTCACTACGAGGTCGATCCGAACTCGGCCGGTCACTACGAGGTCGATCC
>JAFMCP010000122.1 GCA_017857705.1 Candidatus Nanopelagicales bacterium | reverse complement strand
GTGCCGACGTTCGCATTCGTTGCTTGAACAGTGATTTGACCGCTGGTCGGTCCCGTCCATTTCACGATGTACCCGGAAACTCCTGAACCGCCACTGTTGCTCGGTGCATTCCAGTTCAAGGACACAGTGTTGGTGGAGACACCTGTGACTTTTAGATTCTGGGGTTTAGAGGGTGCACCCGATGGCGCGGCTGCAGCAATCCGAACTTTCTTTGAAGCCTGGCCCACCGTGTTGGTTCCACCCAGCAACTGCTGCGATGCATAGGTAGTGACGGCTAAATTTCCGTTGGTGGTCGGTGTCCAGTTCATGGTTGCCGTCCATGTTGCAACGGGTGTAAAGGAGCCACTACTCACGGGAGTGCAGGTTCCAGCGATGGTGCCTAGGTCAGTGCCATTGCTGATTTGGAAGTCAAAGCTGACAGGTCCTGCTTCATCATCACATGAGGTAGTGGCGTTGTTGTCCACGTATGTGGCGGTGAGTACCTGATTCACACCGACCGTTCCATTGCCCGCCATGAGGGTCGTCTTACCTTGATTCGCAGCAACAGGTGCTGCTAAAGCTGCTGAAGATGCCACCACGCCTCCTGCAACGATCACTGCCAGTCGTGCCGAGAAATTGAATTTCACCGTGTATTCCTTTCTAATTTTTCTGTTTTAGAGCGCTCTCAGTCATCGATGTTAGACCAAGAGTCTACGTTCTTCGCCTGTCACGACGGCTCATAGACATGAAAGCGATATTCACGTACAAGCGATATTCATGTGCAAGTCGTGCGCGAATTTTGATTCACCGACCAAGATTGTTTTCTCCTGGTTCCCGATTTCTATACCTCGACGCCTTAATGGGTGTTGGGTTGTGTTGATCATCATCGAATCAGGTGCAAGCCAATAAACTTCGCAGCATGGGTAAATGGGCTGATGGCAAATCACTGAGTAATAAAAGCTGGGGACTTCTGAAGGAAAATAAGTATTTTCTATGGTTCCCAATTATTGGATTGTTGTTGGCCCTAATTCCATTGGCACTCTTTGGTGGAGGTGCAGTTGTCCTCGCTGTTGAGGAAATAAATATATGGGCGATAGTCGTTGGATTTGTCGGCCTGATCTTAATTAACTTTGCTTTCACGATCTCTGGTGCAGCAATGGTTGCTGCCGTTGACGAGGAACTATCCGGACGTGACTCAACAATCGGCTACGGTTTTGGCAAAGCTTTCGGGCGACTTGGACCACTTCTCGTTTGGTCTGTTATTCGCGCTGTGGTGTCAACGATTCTGGGTCTTTTGCGCGGAAACAATAATGGCGGTGCCGCAGTTGCTGGGAACCTTCTCGCTGCGATAGGTGCGGCTGCTTGGTCAATTGTCACGTTCTTTGTCACCCCGCACATCATGCTTAAAGGAATGGGCGCTGTCCCGGCTCTCAAAGAATCCGTACATATGGTGAAGGAAAAATGGGGAACCCAAGTCACCGGTGGTGTTCGAATTGGATTGAGGCTACTGATTCTTGTTCTTCCAGCGATCGCTCTGGTGATCGCTGGTTTCGTCCTCCTCAACGGGTCCGGGGCATCTGTCTCTCTGGGCCTGGTTCTGCTTGTTGTTGGATTCGTATTGCTCATGATCTCCGCACTTCTGAGCGCAGCACTGCAATCCATTTTCTCTGTCGCGCTTTTCCACTTCACAACGGGTGAAGGTGGCTACGGTCCCTTCACACCCGAGGAACTCAATGGAGTGCTCACCAAAAAGTAACTTCGCAGCTAATGTTCTCGCATGGGAACACTTGATGGCAAGGTTGCATTGGTCACCGGTGGCGCGAAAGGAATGGGTGCTAGCCACTGCGCTGCCTTAGCGGCTGAAGGTGCCTCGGTTGTTGTTTGTGATGTCCTCGACGAACTAGGCACGGCCGTTGCCAAAGAAATCGGTGGGATCTACCTCCATTTGGACGTAACAAGTGAGAGTGACTGGACTGCTGCGGTCGCGGCGACGCAAAAAGCGTACGGTCCCATAGACATCTTGATCAACAACGCTGGTGTGGTCGGACTTGGTCGGGTTGACACGACCGAACTTGATGAATGGAACCGGATCATCGGGATCAATCTCACCGGAACTTTCCTTGGAATTCGCTATTGCGCTGAGTCGATGAAAAAAGCCGGTTCAGGAGTGATCGTCAACATTTCTTCAACCGCCGGTCTGGTCGGTTACTGCGACATGTCGGCATACGTTGCAAGTAAATGGGGGGTGCGAGGACTGACAAAGTCTGCCGCTCTGGACCTTGGTCGATTCAATATTCGAGTGGTATCGATCCACCCCGGAATCGTGGAAACCGATATGGCCGCAGGCCTTGCCATCAGCTTCAAGCGTCAAGCGATCCCACGAATTGGGCAAAGCGAAGAAGTGGCAAAGTTGATGCTTTATTTGGTAAGCGAAGCGACTTACTCAACCGGATCAGAGTTTGTCGTTGACGGTGGACAAACTCTCGGTCAGGTTTACGATCTTACTTAACTCAGTTAGCTGGGCAGTTTACGAAATAGTGGCTTAGGCAAAGTCTTAAGTCCAGCCATGACAAAGCGCAATGGTCCCGGTGCATAGACGGTGCTCTTGCCCTTTTTCAAAGCGGTCACAATTATTTTGGCGACATCTTCTGGGTTGGTAGTCATGGGCGCTTCCGGTAAGTGACTGGTCATGCGTGTTCGGACAAAACCCGGACGAACAATGAGCACGTGGGCACCAGTTTTTTCCAGGGATGCATCAAGGCCTTGGGCAAAAGCGTCAAGGCCTGCTTTCGTGGAACCGTAAACAAAGTTGGAACGACGAGCTCGATCCCCCGCAACGCTAGACAGCACAACCAAAGTCCCGTGACCTTGGTTTTTCAATCTCCGTGCAACGTGCAAGCCGGCACTCACCGAACCGGTGTAGTTCACCGTTGCGATTTCAACGGCGTGACTGGGGTCCTCTTCCGCGGTCGTTTGATCCCCGAGAACACCGAATGCCAAAATCACGACATCTATGTCGGAGGCGTCAAATGCTGCGTCAATAATCGCGCCATGGGTGTCCGTGTTTTTCGCGTCAAATTCAATTGGCTCGACACCGGCGATATTCAGAGCTTTCAGTTGCGCGACTGCTGCGTCAAGTGATTCGGAAGGACGGCCTGCTAGAAGAACTCGCCGGAGTCGGTGTCGCGGCATCTCTTTGATAGTTGCAAGTGCGATCTCACTTGTTCCACCTAAGACGAGAACGGACTGCGGTTCTCCCAGTGCATCGAGCATGTCATTGTCCTTTCAGATTTCCAGTCGCCGAGATAAATCAGATGCAAAAACGTGGTTGGGGTCCATGGTGTCACGAATCCCACGCCATTCGTCTAGGCGCGGGTAAGTCAGGGCAAAATTCGCTGGAGATTGACGTGAATCCTTCGCCAAATAAAGTCGGCCGCCAGTGGCGCTAATCAGTTCATCCAGTTGATCAAGTGTCCGTCCAAGGTCGGGAATACCCGCAGGCAGATCGGCCGCAAGGGTCCACCCTGATTGCGGGAATGACAGCGGTGCCTGATTTCCGGGGCCAAAACGCTTGAGCACCGTGAGAAAACTGGGTGCACCAATTTCACGTAACTTGTTCAAGGCAACCCCAACAAGGTCGCTGTCAGAATCGGGAACCTGAAATTGATACTGCAGGAAGCCACGGGGTCCATAAATCCGGTTCCAGTCTTGAACCCCGTCAAGTGGGTGGAAGAAAGCACCAATTCGTTGCAGTTCACCGGTCCGTGATCGAGGGTGCTTTCGATACCAGCCCTCGTTAAATGCGCGCACGCTTAATTTATTGAGAAGTCCGGGTGGGACTAGCCCAGGAGCCGAAGCGATTTTCTTTGGATCGTAACTTTCTGGGTCTTTGATTCCCTCAAAATCACACTGCGCGATTGTTGCGTGGTCCCCGCGGGTAATAACACCACGGCCGGTAGCCGAAACGCTATCGATCCACGCGACGGTGTAACGGTATTCATGGTCGCGTTCCAGCATTGAGGACAT
>JAFMCP010000121.1 GCA_017857705.1 Candidatus Nanopelagicales bacterium | reverse complement strand
CAATTTTTTGATCATTCAAATCGATGTGGTAGAGCTTGCCCTGCCAGAGGGCTTGGGCTACACCTTGGAAGAAACTCAGGCCAGCCATGGTCTCGTGGGCAACTTCGGGGTTCAAGCCGACCATCGCGGGGTTATCAAGTTGGTTAATGAACGCCATTGCGTGTCCAATTGTCGGGAGGAATGTGTCTCCACGCGGTTCATTGGGTTTGGGTTCGAGGGCAAAGCGGATGTCATACTTCTTTTCAGTGACGTATCCACACAGGAAATCAAGTGCCTCTTTGTATCGATCGAGCGCATCAGCTGGATTTTTGCTAGCTGCACTTTCTACGCCCTCACGACCGCCCCATAGAACATAGGTCGTTGCACCAAGTTCCGCGGCTACATCAATATTTCGAAGCGTTTTTTGAATTGCAAAGCGGCGCACGTTGCGGTCATTCGAGGTAAACGCGCCGTCTTTGAAGACCGGGTGCCAAAAAAGGTTGGTTGTTGCCATAGGGCAAACCAGGCCTGATTCATCAAGAGCTTTCTTGAATGCATCAAGTTCGGCGCGGCGTTGCGATTCGCTAGCACCAAATGTCATCAAGTCGTCGTCGTGAAAAGAAACCCCCCATGCGCCAATGTCGGCGAGGCCTTTCACAAAGTCTGCAGTTTTGACAGGGGGGCGAGTGGCATCACCAAATGGGTCCCGACCAATATGTCCGATCGTCCACAGGCCAAAAGCGAACTTATCTTCTGGCACGGGCGTTAGGCGATCGCTCACGAATTCCTCTGTTTAGCTCAGATGGGATATTGTTGTGAGCGACAACATAATCCTGAAACCCAAGAACCGCAACCAAGATTCGTGGATTTTTCAGCACATTCGCATAACAATTTTGTTACGGAGGGCAACCTAGTCTGTGAATTGTTGAGCCAGTCGAGCAGCTGATTCGGGTGCGTAGGCAAAAAACATGGATGGCTCGACAAGTTCCAATTCAAGGATGACCGGGTTCCCTTCCGAGTCTTCAAGAAGGTCAACTCGAGCATATAAAGGCACCCCAAATCGTTGGGAAACGTAACCCATCACCGCTGCTGCCAATTCACTCTGCTCGGGCGTTGGCTCACGCGGTGAAATATCCTCTTTGAGGAATAGTCCATGCTCCTTTTCCCCCTCGACATTGGGGATGAGGAGCGGGCCCTTGCGAATCGCGTGCGAGTACTCACCGCCGATAAAAAGTTGTGCCGTCTCACCGATTTCGTCTACGGCGCTCATGTATGGCTGCACCATGGCAGTTTTCCCCTGAGCAATGATTCGTGTTATTAGGTGTTGAGCTTTGCCCTGGGAATCCGGATCACTCGTTAAAAACCTCATGGTGTCCTGGCTGCCAGCCGAAACTGTCGGCTTAACAACGAAGTCTCCAAATGATGGTTGCTTCCAATCACCGAGAGGGTCTGTTACGAATTGCGTGTCAACTACGGGGAATCCGGCATCGGATAAATCTTTAAGGTAAGTCTTGTTGGAGTTCCATACAAGAATTTCATATGAATTGCGAATGCGAGACTCATGCAGTTGTGCCCAGGCGAGGAATTCCTCAAGCCGATTGGTGTAGTCCCATGTGTTGCGAACAATTATGTAATCAAATGCGGCCCAATTAACTGTTGGATCAGACCAAATGGCCGGCGTCGCCTCAATACCTATCTTGTGAAAGAGCCCAACCAAAGGTTGGTCATCAGGATCAAGTTCAGGTAGTTCCTCGCAGGTGGCGAGGGCTATTTGAGGAGACACCGGCACATGGTACGCCTTTTTGCGTCTAGGACTCGTTGCGTCTAGGAAACAACAACCACAATGTTGCGGGTTGAACCATCAGGGTTGGTTACCGTGATCGTCGCAGTTCCTGCAGCTAATGCCTTTGCGCCAGGGTTAAAGATCGCGCTGCCGTCGTCATAGCCCTGAGAAACTTCGAGGACATCAGCATTGTCCACCGCGATGACCGTGTTTACTGGATCGTCTACAACGATGTCGATCATGTCGCCAACGACTGCAGCAGCATCCATCTGATCAGCAGTAACAATCACCGGTGGAAGCATCTGGCTTGTCTCCGAAGAAGTTGCGGTATCGGTTGCACTTTCGTCGCTGCTTGAGCAACCAGCAAGAACGCTTACGCCTAGTATCCCGATCGCGCCTATTGCCGCGACTTTATTTATTTTCTTCACGTGTTTCTCCCAAGAAGGTGGTCGTGTTGACCGAATGCTGGTTTGACGATCTAACGAATCAAACGGTTCCGTTAAATCAATGAGTTAAGTTGGTCAACACGAACTGAATGTCGACCGCCTTCAAACGTAGTGGAAAGGAAGACCGCGAGAGCTTCTTGAGCGCTTGTGGAGTCAGTCACACGTCCACCGAAACATGCAACATTTGCATCATTGTGCGCTCGTGAAAGTTGAGCATCCTCGACTGTGCGGATAACCGCCGCGCGAATCCCGTGAATTTTATTGGCAGCCATACAGATTCCTTGGCCACTCCCACAAACGGCAATACCTACTTCGGCTTCACCCGCTGCCACAACCTTTCCCAATTCAGCTCCAAACTCGGGGTAGTCAACCCTCTCTGGCGTGAATACACCTACGTCGAACACTTCATGACCCATTTCGAGCAGCCAACTGCTGAGTGCACTCTTCAGTTCAAATCCCGCATGGTCACTTGCTATTGCAATTCTCATAGCTTTCTCCCAGTCACACATTCATTTGATAAGCGATGGCCTTCACCCTGACCAGCCAGTCATGACATTATCTTCTCGTGAGTCAATTTCCTTCCCAAGATCAGCCCACGAATAGTGAATCGCAGCCCGACGAAAAGGTGATCGTGATCGTGGGCAGCCTCAACACAGACTTTGTGATCACCCTCAATACTTTCCCACAACCGGGTGAGACCGTTCTTGGTGAAACTTTTGAACAATTTCCCGGTGGCAAAGGCCTCAACCAAGCGGTCGCTTCATCACGGTTGGGCGCCCGCGTCGCGATGATTGGTGCGGTCGGCAACGATCCCTTTGCCGAGGCACTCCTGGGCACTCTCACCACCGAGGCCATCACATCCCACGTTGAAAGGGTTGAAGAGTCAAGCACCGGAATGGCACTCATCGAAGTGTCCAACTCCGGTGAAAACAGAATCATTGTTGTTTCCGGCGCTAACGGTCTGCTCTCTGAAGACAGAGTTGAAGCTTCCTTGCGCGAGATCGCAAGCGAGCAACAAATCGGTCTTGTACTCACCCAAGGCGAGGTGCCCGTTGCCGCAACCCACCGGGCATTAATGGTCGCCAAAGAACTTGGAGCGATAACAATTCTGAATCCCGCTCCTGTTCGAAATTTCCCCCAGTCACTGTTTCCCTTTGTTGATTACTTAATTCCGAATGAGCACGAAGCCAAGGAACTTGTGGAGTTAGAAGGCAACACATTCAGTTCCATGTTGGATTTTGTCGAATTAGCAACAGCAATTGTTGATTTGGGTGTTGGCACGGTAGTGATAACTCGAGGTGAGAAGGGTGCCGTGTGGTCCACAGCAACTGCATCGGGCCAGGCCGCCGCATTCCGAATTATCCCTGTTGACACCGTTGCGGCCGGTGACGCGTTTTGTGCTGGCCTTGCCGTTGCACTCAATGAAGGTGAGCCGTTGAATGAGGCTTTACGTTGGGCCAGTGCGGCCGGAGCAATCGCAACGACAAAAGCGGGTGCTGTCACTTCACTTCCACAACGATCTGAAGTTGAAGAACTCCTCGCCTAAAAAACCCACGATTTAATTACGGGGCAGATTAAGTTACGGGGCTGGGAATCCCACCGTCACGGGAACACCATTGCGCGTGATGGTCACGACTCCGTCTCCAATTTCCACCGGAACACTCTCGGCAGAGCCTCGGGGAACAAAAACTGTGACCATGACCTGCCTTTCACCCTTACGCGGCACTGTTGTCGAACGTGACATAACTGTTCCTGGTGCTTTAACACCCCAGTCCGTGGTGTGCCAACCAATGGATGAACCATTGGATG
>JAFMCP010000027.1 GCA_017857705.1 Candidatus Nanopelagicales bacterium | reverse complement strand
CTTTTGAGCAGGTCTCGAATCTCAGTGAGTAGTTCGATATCCGTTACAGGAGTGGGTAATTCTTCCTCTTTTTGGTTTCGTTCCCGCCACCGATTCATGGGGGAGACGAAAACGAAGTAAAGGAGGGCCATCGTCAATATAAAGGTGATGATCGCATTAATCACGGCGGTGATGTCGAAAACCTGCCCATTGACAGTGATGACACCGGCGTCAACTCCGCCCCCGGAGATCAACCCAATCAGTGGAGTGATGATCGCCCCGGTGACCCCAGAGATCAACGCTGTGAAAGCTGCGCCGGCTACAAAGCCAACCGCAACATCGATTACGTTTCCTTTTGTAATGAATTCCTTGAAACCTGTGAACATGTGCGTAAGGGTAACTGAAACGGGTGGCCTAGGCAGACTCGACTGAATCAGCATTGCGTTTTGCTTGATTCATTACGGTCGCACCGCTGACAAATGCTTTACGCCACGGGAGTGCGCCGTCGATCTCCACTTCGATACTGAAGCTCAAAAGAGTTCGAATCAGGACGATTATGCCCAATACAAGTACATTGTCTAGGTTTGGCTCTACGGCAACTGTGCGAATGAGATCTCCGGCTACGAGAATTTCCAAACCGAGTAAAAGCGCCCCACCGAATGTTTGCCGCATTGCTTTGTAGGCAGTGTTGCCTTGCTTGGTACGGGCGAGCGTTCGGAGTGAAAAGTAGGCAGCCCAGATTAAACCAAATGCGATAACGAGCGTCGCGATAATTTCAAATCCCTTAGCAACGTTAAGCATCACTTCGGTATAGGTGGCCTCAGATATGTCAAACATGGGAAAGGTATATCACTGGGCCCTTTTTTCTGCTGCAACTTCAGTGATCAGTGCGGTGAGGACTTCTTTTTCGATTGGCCCGATTATTCGAACCGCAATTTGTCCGTCCCTGTCCACGATCAGCGTGCTGGGCAGTCCATTGGGCGGAATACCGGGGACCAGAGCAAGTAGGCGACCTTCTGGGTCGGCGATACTGCGATAGGGAATTGCCTTTGCGAATTTCCGGGCGGACTCAAGGTCGTCGTTTACATTTAAGCCCAGAAATTTGACTCCCAAACCCTTTGTGGCCTTTTGTGCGGCGGCTAGTTCCGGGGTTTCTTCAACACATGGGGCACACCAGCTTGCCCACGCATTAACAACGGTGACATCTCCTAAGTAGTCAGCGATTGCGATTGGCTCCAGGTCCAGATCAAGGCCAGCGATGGCGGGGATGGGTTCACGATCGGGTTGCGCGATAAATGTCATGCCCGCACCTGTTGCTTGTTGCGCTGAAGCCCCTCCGAGATCAGTTTCATTAATTGAGATTGTGGTGTCACTACTTGAGGACATGAAATTTCCGCAGCCGGACAGCGATACGGCGAGGGCGAGTAGGAGAGCTAGTTTCCTCATGGCCTATTGCCTCTGCGCCTCAATGGCCTCAATGGACTCTGCGGCTTCTCGGCGTTCAAGTTGATCGGTTTCTTTTTCTTGATCTTTCCACCACTGTAGTGCTGCAAGCATCATCCAGAATCCGTCAAGCACCATGCCGAGTGCCCACATAAGTGCACCAGCAAATTTTTGGTCGGTGAGTGGATCTAGGCCGCTTGCGACACTGGCTTCAATGTAGGTGGGATAAAGAGGAATGGGAGCGAAGTGAATCACCATGCCGAGGACTGTTTCGGGGATCATCATTAATCCAAGTGAAACAAGGCGAACACTGGGAGCTGGTCGTTTGGCAATCAGGTCGTTACCGATTAGTGGGTAGTAGAAAATGAGTGCTGCCAGCAGGAAAACAGGTCGCTCGATAAACATCATCGCGTCATGATCGGTGAGAATCCATTCCATAACGAAAATGATGTGAGTTCCCAGTAGCACGAGAGCGAAAAATGACCATCCAAAATACGGATTGGTAATTAGCGTCATTGCCCTACTGCGCAGGATTTTGACAACATTGCGGCGACCGCTGGCCCCCAAGTTGATGAATGTCAGGGTGATCGGATTGGAGAGCACAATGAGAGGTCCGGCAACCATCATGATCGCTAGGTGTTGCATCATGTGGGGCCAAAATGCGACATGTGCCCAAGCAGAAAAAGGACCAAGGTAGGTGGCGATCATGATCGCGATGGCGCAAAGAAATGAAATGGTTCTCGCAATTGACCAGGACTGGCCAGTGATCCGCTTGGCCCTGTTAGCCGCCCAGAGATAAAGCCCGGCCAATGCCAATAAGTTAATCAAGGCAAAGTAGTCCGGCTCCCAAAACGGAAGGCCAAATGGAACTATCTGCATGGGTTCAGGCTAGTTGAAACGAGATCCTCGTAAATTGGCGCGTAGATGTTATAGAAAGTTCGTCTATTTTCGGCTAAATCGCCTTCCTGGTGCGCTATGGTCGCTGCCGTAGGTTTGAAGTTTGGTTCGTGCAAAGGTGCATTTGTCGGAAATGAAAGGGTCTGTGTGAAAAAGTTTCTCGTCACATTCCTCACGGTGCTCCTTGGGGGAGCGATTGTCGCTGGAGTCGGGGTATTCAACGCCGTCCAACAGGAGGCTCCGCCCGTCCTGATAGCCAATGTTGTGGGAACTAAGACGGCGCCATCGGGTGAAGAAATGCCGCACGCCGAACTCTATTTAGATGTGTACCCCAATAGTTCCGCTCAAGTTCCTCAGCCAGAGACCAAGTCTCCGATTAATAATGTCCTACTCGCTGGCCAGCCGTTTTATCACCCGTCAACAAGTTTGCAGGTGCCATCAAACTCATTGGTCACCATCCACTTTCGCCAGTACGACAGTGGTGGGCAAATTTACAATCCTTACTTCTCCAAAGTCCACGGAACCGTTGATGGCACTATGAAGTGGAATGGCAATAAAGTGACCGAGATAAAGCCGGATGAAGTGGGTCACACCTTCACGGTGCACCAGTACCCCGAGTCCACTCAGCCGTATTTCTTTATGTCGATTCCACTGCCCATGAACAAGGCAAATGCAAAAACCGACAAAATGGGGTACCCGGTTGACCCACAAATCGTTAGCGTCACCTTTATGACAGGGGAAGCGGGAAGTTACGTGTGGAACTGTGAGTTCCCGTGTGGAGACCTTTACCAAGAATTTGGTGGACCAATGCAAACACGTGGCTGGATGGCCGGCACATTTGATGTGGTTGACGCATGAGCGCTGACACCCTGATTCCCGAAGAACCTGAGGCACCGACTAACCGTCCGCCTTCAATGCAACGAGTTAGGTTGTGGTTGCAGCGCCCCTATGCGCGGAAGGTGTTAATTCTCACCGTCCTCATCGGATTTTTATTGTTGCCACTGGCTTGGTTGCTGCTGGCGGGAATGAACCAAACGGGCGCTCCCGCCTCAGAGATCATGAAAGACATTGAACAAACTGTCTTCGTTTTCACATTGGTGTCAATCCCGATAACAGCTTTCGTGTTCGCGGTACTGGTCTACAGCTTGATTGGCTGGCGGCAGATCAGCGGCGACGAGCCCCCCATGCAGGACAGCCCAGCCATTCGCACTAACACAATCGGCGTGATTCTTTGGACCGTTTCCTCCACGCTTTTAGCCATGTTTCTGGTGGTCTGGGGTCTGGTCGAATTGGCTCAAATTACGGCAAATTCCTACGGAACCATCTCAGCCGATGAACAGCCAGGCCAAAAAAGCTCAGAGATTATTAACGTCACCGGACAACAATGGGTATGGACATTTGAATACCCCGAACACAACGGATTGACGTCAGACATCTTGTATCTCCCTCTTGATCGTCCTGTGTATTTCAACGTCACTTCCAAAGACGTAATTCACAACTTCTGGGCCGTTGAGCTAGGCGTTAAAATTGATGCAAATCCAGGTGCAATCACTCAGACCGGTGTAACTGCAAACAAACTGGGCACCTTCAATGTTCGTTGCGCTGAATTGTGCGGAATGCACCATGCCTACATGCAAACGCAAATTCAGGTATTAGAACAGGACGCCTTCGATTCATGGGTCCGTGAAAGCGGAGGAAAGAAGACCTCATGAGCGTTGAAACAGCAGTAGAGACGAAAACAATATTTGGATCCGAAGTGCCACAACCACCGCAGCACGGTGCAGCTGGTGGGGTAATGAGAGGGCTGAACTTTGGCACCGGGCTGGTCGGTGGCATTGGCTTGGCAGCTGTTGCGGGTTGGATTACGGCGATTCTCACCCCGAGCTCGGCGTCAAACGCTTCATTTGCCCCAATGGAACCAACCTATGTTTATCTTGCCGTTCTCCTTGGCTGGGTTGTTGGGTTCATGTTGGGTATTGGTGCGTTCGTTGGTCCGCTACGTTGGGTTGTCGGTCGAGACGTCACACACGCAGACGCCGAATACATGGCTGGCAAAGACCTTGGCCGAAAGCGCTATTGGAAATACACAACCGACCACAAAGTCGTTGGAATTCAGTACCTAATTGTCACAATGCTCCTACTCGGATTTGCCGGGTTGCTTGCAATGTTGATTCGAACAGAACTCGGCATGACCTGGACTTCACTGTTCACCCCGGCGTTTTACAACAGCATGATTGGTACGCATGGAATTGCCATGATTATTGGCATGATTGTCGTAGTTAGCGGCCCATTGGGTAACTTCATTGTTCCCATGATGATCGGCGCACGCGACATGGCGTTCCCGCGTTTGAACGCACTGTCATTGTGGCTTTTTGTCGCGGCGGTTCCCATGCTGGTGAGCTCAATGTTCATGGGTGGGATCCAAGACGGATGGTCTGTGTATCAACCACTCGCATCCCAAGCACCCGTTGGAATGCTGGGTTACCAAATGACGATTATTGTTTTTGCAATCTCAACTGCAGTTGCCAGTGTTAACTTGATGACCACAATTTTAACCATGCGCGCAAAGGGTATGACGTGGTCTCGCACACCAATTTTTGTCTACGGTATTTTTGCCGCTTCCATTATGGGACTTTATGCATTTCCGTTTTTCCAGTATTCGCAGATTCTCGGATTGGCCGATCGAGTGTTTGCGACCTCGTTTTTTGACCCGCTCAACGGTGGCAGCGTCTGGCTCTATGAGAATCTTTTTTGGTTACTCGGACATCCCGAGGTTTATGTCATCCTGATCCCATCTACAGCTGTTGCGCTTGAACTAATGCCGGTTTTCCTTCGCAAACCCCTCTTCTCATTCAACTTTGCGGTTGCAGGAATCGTTGGCGTGGTCGCACTCAGCGGGTTGGTGTGGGCGCATCACATGTATATGACGGGCTGGGCGCCCGCTGCGAACTACCCATTCATGCTCTCTACTGAGTTGATCTCGATTCCGGTGGGCTTTTTGGTGCTCGTTGCGATTGGAACTTTTTGGCGTGGAACCGCGTGGACTCGATTACCGCTCATGGCAGTTTATGCGGTTATTTTCAACAAGATGATCGGCGGCGTGACGGGGGTCTACCTCTCAGACGTTCCCGCCGACCAGTACTTTCACGGCAGCATGTTTGTCGTTGCCCACTTCCACTTCATGCTCATGGGAGCAGGTCTATTTGGTGCGATGGCCGGAATTGCATACTTCTTCCCCAAAATGACGGGGCGTTTCCTCGATGAGCGCACCGGGTCGATTGGTCTGTGGACCGCCTTTGTAGGTTTCCAGATCACATTTATTTCGATGTTCGTCGCAGGACTGCAAGGCCAACCCCGTCGGGTCCTTGACTTCGATGATCAATTTAATCTATCCAATTGGATTTCAACGATCGGCGCCTACGTTATTGGGATTGGAATGTTGATCTTCCTTTCAGCAATCATCAATTCATGGCGTTCGGGAGTTATTGCATCCAGCAACCCGTGGGGCTCCAAGTCCCTCGAATGGCAGACGGAAACGCCGGTGCCGCTCGAGAATTTCCCAGTTCTCCCGGTCGTGACTGAGCGTCCCTACAACTACGGTGTTCCAGATCCCTATGAAGCCGAACTTGATTCGATCGATGAAGATCTGACGGAGAAAGCGGGCACCAAATGAGTACTTCGACATTCCCCGTGTCGCCAACAACCGGTGAACCGATTTCAACGATCGCTCGGCGTTCGCGACTGGGCCTGTGGTTGGTGATCGTTGCTGACATTGCTGGGACCATCGCTTTGGTAATTAGTTACACCTATCTGTGGTCACTCAATGTCAATGGTGGTTGGGCACCTCCCGGTGCAACTTTGACTGCAAATCAAACAAACAGCACGCTTCCAACAACGCCGTCCACGGCAACTTTTGCCGTCGAATGGCCTTTCTGGGGGATCTTGCTGGTTCTGATTGTTGCCACCGCGTTGATGTGGTTTGGGTACCGAAGCGCACGAAGTGGGAATCATGCAGGATTGATTGCGGGAGCGGGGCTTTCATTCCTTGTGACCGTGGCGGTGCTGGTTTTCCAATGGATTCAAATGAGCACTTTCCCATTTGGTGCAGGAGATGGCGCCTACGCATCGGCAGTTTTGCTCTTGTGCGCGAGTAACATTTTTCATCTTTTCCTACTTTTATTCATCGGCATGGGAATTTTCATGCGTGCCCGCAAGGGGCTCATTGATAAAACAAACTGGTACCAAGCCCAGTTGGCCAGCTACTACATGACCTGGGTCTGTATCGCATTCCTTCTCGGTGCGATCCTGACAACATTCTTAGTTGAAAGCCCAAACACGGATCCAGCGATATTTGGAACGTTTAAACAGCAGTAGTTAAATGCTTCCCATTCGAATGCCTAATCAGATTTCCACGCGCTGGGCATTACTACTGGCCGGTACCTGTGCACTCGCGTCCATGTATTTGGTGTTGGCCATGATCGGGGCATTGAGCGAGAATCAGATTATCGGTTTGCCAACCGTCCCCGAATTGACCCTGTGGGGACTGCCTTTAAGTCTGTTGATCAGAGATATCGCGATGGCACTCACTGTTGGCTCGGCGCTGGTGGGAGGGGTCTTAGCGCCCAAACCCGATGTGTTCTTGGGCCGGGTGACTTCTCTGAGTGCATTGGTGTGGCTTCTGGCAATTGCCGCCCAATCAGTTTTCACTGTCTCAGAAGTCTTGGCTTTTTCCTTATCGGATTCACTCAACCTCAATATTTGGTGGTCGTTACTTTCGCAAACGACCGTGGGCCAAGTAATGCTGGTTCAAGCTGTGCTATTAATTTTCGTTGCGCTTTTAGGTTGGGTGGTCCTTGATCGCATCACAGGATTAATTATTTCGGTACTGGCGGTCACCGCAGCTTTCCTGCCAGGTCTTACGGGTCACTCAAGTTTGACCGACACCCACAATGCGGCATCAATTAGCTTGGGCATCCATATCGTTGCCATGAGTGCATGGATTGGCGGGTTAGTTGCATTGGTGATCTACTTGTTGCGCTCGGGAACTGATTCAGGGAAGGTCATTCGTCGGTTCAGCACCTTAGCGCTGATAAGCGTGGTTTTACTGGTAGAGAGTGGCCTGTTAAACGCATCATTGAGACTTGATGGACCAGCAGCACTCGTTACTTCCTTTTATGGTGCAATCCTCCTGGCAAAAATCTCAATCCTGATTGTTTTGATTTCATTTGGCTGGCGCGTGCGCAAGAAAATCAGCGAAAGCGCTGATCAGGGTCCGATGAACAACGTGGCGATCACGTTGTTAGCAGGACGTGAAGTTATTTGGATGGGCCTAGTGCTGGGGCTTTCAGTTGCGCTTTCACGCACGGCGCCCCCGGGCGAATTCCAAGCTGGCGACCAACTAATTTGGGTGGCCCTTCTGGTACTCGGCTTATTTCTGCCGTATTCCCTTTACTATCTACTCCCGCGGGGAAAAGGCGCTGTTCAATTTTTGCACAAATACCCAGATGTCAGTGCGATCGCGTTGATCATGTGGCTTTATCTCTTCACTACATTTTTCACCTCCACGACCGTTGGACAAAGTATTGGTGCACAGTGGTTCGCACTGGTGGGTTCGGCAGTAACTATTTTTCTTGGGTACCAGTTCGTTAGTGCAATCTTGCTGAATCGGAGCTGGTCAACGGCCGGATTCGCGGTAGTTGGCATTCCGCTGGTTGGTTGGTGGCTGGAGCGTGATGTCACGGGCGGATTGCATTGGTCATTCTGGGTTGTGACCCTGTTCGCAGTGCTCTTTATTCTTTTTCTAATGAGACCCGTTGCGCCGAAACCTAAAATTCTCAATAATGAGTCTGTTGAGATTTCAGCATGAGTGATTCGAAGCAGAAGAGAAAAGACTTTTGGCAACTGCACGTCCCACTGGTCATTGTTTTGGGCTTCTGCGCCTATGCCACGATGATCGAATTCAGTCGAGCACAGGAAGGAATAACTCGAGCTTGGGTGTACACCTTTCAATGGCCAATTATTGGGATTTTTGCCGTGGTGGTGTGGAATCGATACCGAAAGCATGGCAGCATCACCAAGTCAATTAGTAAGTATTTCCGGGATCGGGCTAAAAGATTCGAGGCGATGGAAGAAGATCCGGACGAACCCGAACGCACACCGACTGATCCAGATGAGATCGCATGGAAAGAGTACGTAAGGAAAATGCAACAGGAGAATCCACCGGGTGGCCCCCCGGAACGGGCTTAACGCACTATTCCGATCTGGAAGTTCGCAAGTGCAGTTTCGGGTTCTCCCTGGCCGTTGTGTTGATTATTGAACGGCGTGGATGCATCAATTCCACACATTGATTCGACGGGACCGCTCCCACCGGGATGCTCATTAATCCACTGGGTGAGGTCATAAACATTTCCGTTAACGACTGACCAACAATCATCAGCGGTCGCGTGCTGGGCGACCTCCGCGAAAGAGATGTACGTGATGGGAGTTTCGGTTTCAGGCGAATCTGTGATGGTCGAATTTGTGACGGGAATAGTTGAATTCGCAGTGTTCATATCCGTGTCTTCCAGCCATACGGATTCAGCGCCCGAGTGCCCCGCTAGAACCGTAGCTGTAATAGCGGCGAGGGAAACGATGACTACAAGAATTCCAGTGATTGTGTTATAGATTGACTTGGGTCTGGTGTCCAGCCACAACCAGAGTGCGCTGAGAGCGGTAAGTACTAAGGCAGCGTAGAAGGTACGGGTTCCCCAGTCTTGGTGGTACTCGGACACAGAGTCAGCCATGCTGAGGGCCTTGCCCGACTGCGTTGCAAGAAAGGCGCTTCCCGTTGCAGCGACTAATGTCCCAGCAACAAAATACTTTTGCACTTTGCCGCGAAATGGTCGGATCAGAACCATGGCGATCATGCCAATTGCGCCGAGGGGAAGTAGTACGACTACCGCGTGGATTATGAGTGGATGTGCGGGAATTCCAAAAACTGTCTCGGGGATCAACGTTTCTTCTTCACCACGCCGATTTGGTAGTTGGCCAAGTTGCTGTTGGGGGATCCTTGACCTGCATGTTGGGCGTTAAAAGCTTTTGATGCATTTTTGCCACACATTGCAATGATCCGACTTGAACCGCCTGGGTGTTGACTGATCCAACCGGTGAGGTTGTAGACCTTTCGATTAACTACTGCCCAACAGTCGTTCGGACTATTGTGTTTTTTGACCGCTTTGAGGGTAATGGGCTTGGTGGTGTTGGGAGCAGCGTGTATTGCCGTGGGCATCACAAGCCCCATGGGAATTAACACTGCGACGCAGGTGGCAATGATCTTTGAAGTCATTCTCATATCTTAAGTGTGAGACATGAATGATTATTCCGCCTTCTTAGATGAATTTCTGGTCTCAACCACTGGCTCGTCGTAATCTGCCACGACGGGAGTCTGGGTGGGGCGCCGGATAGCCCAGGTGAGGAACGCCACAACAATTCCAACACCCACGAGCACTTCAAATAGTTGCAGGGTGCCCGTCTGGGCAAATTCGATGAGTGTGCCACCAATTTGCTGGCTGAGAATGAAGACGGCCATCACCAGCACAAACCAGCCAAAACCTTTTCGAAGTTTGTCTGGGTGAATCTTGCCCACGACTCGGCTACCAATGAGAACGCCGACAATGGCTGCCGCGGTCACTATGAGTGTGGCGGTCCAATTGATTTGGGTCTCTGGGTTGAGGGACACCAAACTGCCATTGCCGAACTGGAGTGCGTATCCAGCAAAGCCGGCGAAAGACTTCATCGCAATAACGAGAAGTGAAGTTGCAACCGCTATCGGCATGGGGAGCCCGCCCAGAAGTGCAAGGGCCGGTACGACGAGGAAGCCTCCGCCAGCTCCGACAAGTCCGGTCACCAGGCCAACCACTAGGCCATCGAGAATTATTCGAAAGAGGGGGAGCCCTTTGTGGTGGGTACCTTCGATGTTCTTGCGTCCGCGAACCATAGCCACGGCCGTCACGGCCATCATGACTGAGAAAGCGCCGAGTAACAGTGCGCCGGGAAGCTGACTACCGATTTGCCCACCAATGAACGCGCCAACCATGCCGGCCCCACCAAAAATCAGGCCAGTTCGCCATTGCACCCTGCCTGCGCGCGCGTGTGCGATTAACCCGAATATTGATGTGACGCCAACAACAAAAAGGCTTGCGGTTATTGCTTCTTTGGCCGTGAAATCCAATATGTAGACCAGTAGCGGGGTAGTGAGGATAGAACCCCCTCCACCGAGGAGGCCAACAGCACCACCGATGAAAATAGCAAGAAATGCGGCGAGAACGATCATGTTGCTCCCTTGTTGTATCGCCCAATTGGCCTATTTATTGGCGTATTTGGTGTGTTAGAAAAATTGACTTCAAGATTAAATCGATCACCACGAATAAATGTTTCGCGCCATTCAATTACCTGGTCACCGCTTTTTCCCAGGCGCTCGAGAGCAAACACAGGCGATCCGTTTGCGACGTTAAGCACGGTTGCAATATGGCGGGAGGCCACTTGCGCATAGATTTTTTCTCCACCAGCGTCCATCACGACTGCGCAGCGACTCCGCAGTTCCGCGTAAATGGAACTGTGCGTGAAGTCAGCATCGAGTAATGGGCGGGCGAATTCGGCGAGCAGCCATGCGGTGTCATAGGCGAGTGGCTCCCCTCCAGCGAAGCGAATGCGTTCGATTACAACAAACTCACTCGTTGGTGGGACACCAAGTTCTTGGGCAACTGTGGGGTTGTGTGTTAAGACGAGTCGTTTCACTGTGCTGGATTGCTCAACGCCCTGATCTGCAATGGTGGTGAACAGTGAATACAAGGCGCCAAGGTTCTGTGAGTATTTAGTCTCCGCCACCGTGGTGCCGCGACCCCGCTCACTTTTTAAGATCCCTTCAACCCTCAGAACCCGCAGAGCCTCACGGATTGTGTGACGGCTAACCCCGTACTGATCGGTGAGCTCGTGTTCTCCGGGGAGGCCGTCTTCGAATTCCCCGGCATTAATTCGCCGGCGTAGGTCTTCGCTGACCTGGGCCCAAAGGGGGAGTGGATGCGTGCGTTCTGGAGGAATTGGGCCGGGTGAGGTGAGAACGGGGCTTTGTGACATATTCACCGGTCCCTTCTGGTCATTGCTCGTTATTTGTCACCTATTTGTGAGGCGACGGGCAGCAACGGCTATTGTACGTACATCCGTACAAGTGGACCACAGGGGGTATGGTTATATCGAAGTTTCTAGCACCGCGATCAATTGAGATCGAAGGTCTTGGGTTCGAGTTGAAATTTGACGCTGGAGCGCCACATAGGTGGCCCGACCGGCGCTTGTCTCTATCCGGATGGGTTCATAGCCGTATTGAGCGAGGTCATAGGGACTTGCTTGCATATCTAGGGTCCGGGCGCTGCGAGCCAACTCAAAGCAATCCAGTACCAGGTCACCGGGGATCATCGGTTGAAACCACATGCAGTGCTTGTAAAGGTCCATATTGGCATGAAGGCAACCGGATTGTTCAATGTCTTTTTGGTTTTCACGTGTGGGCACAATGTTGAGACGATTCATGTTCTGGGGAGCGGCTTCCTCGGTAAAGAATCGAAAAGCATCAATGTGTGTGCAGCGAAGACCCAATTCGGCAATGAGAGAATCGATCTGTTCTTGGGTGACGCGCAGTGGATCCCCATGTCGGATTTCGTGTTGATCAGCCTGATAAACCATGGCCCATTCATGCAATCCAAAACAATTGAATGCTGCCTCACGCAGTTGCGTGTTGCGCAAAAGCTCCAGTGTTGAATCGATTCTGGATCGGTGCTTGGTCAGGTATTGGGCATCCAATTCACAGGATGTCCCGTTCGAGGAGTAAGTGGGGAAATCAAATGCTTCGGTGGAATCTATTTCGAGGGTGATCCCAACCCCGGGAAACCAGGTTTCCAATTTTGTTGGCGTATAGGGGTAGTACTCAAACATGAAGTCATCAACTGGGTCACGTTCACCGATTTGTTTTCTGGCACGCCTGCCCACAGTGAGAGCTTCCGCTCGGATCTTGTGCACACCTTGGGCTTCCCGCCACGAAGGGAGAGTGAGTGTGCGGTTCATAGGTGATTATTTTGCCAGTAGCCTGTTCACGTGGACCAGCCAAGTGCGTTAGATCTAGCAATTGCTGCGGCTTTTGCGCCGTTGCGCAATCAGGAGTTTGTTTCAGCACTGGTGTTCAACGGTGAAAACAGTGTCGGTATCAGCTTTGCTCCATCAGCACCCGTTGATTTGGGGACATGGATTTCCCAAGAACTTTCGGGAGTGACGGTGAAACTGCAAGACTCCGGAGTAGAAATCGACCTTTCTCCGTTGAAATTACGCGCTGAGGTGATCGCCACGGGTGCACAAGTTGTAGAAATCATTGTGGCCGCCGGGTCAACGACCACGCAAGTCAGTGAATCGACAGACATTAGCGTGAAAAAGTTTGATCAGCGTGACCGTGAATTTTTAGACAATGTCCCACCGCACCACGGAGTATGAAGATTTTTTCACTGCCTAACGTGAATTAATTACCAGTGAAATCTGATCAGAGGCTTCTGCTGCGAGGGCTGCGCCTTGCCATTCCTGGACACTGACCAAAATCACCGTAGAGGTTGGAGATGCGAATCCTGATGCGTCGGGTAGATCCAAAACGACCGCATCCAACGCAATAACTTGTGGTGTGCCCGTTTCGCTGGGAACCACGAGGTCAATCTTGTCGCCAACGCGAACTGCACTGGCGATCGCTGCCGATCGCAGTGTCACCGGTACCGCAACGAACCCCTCGGGTAAACCGGCAACAACACGATCTGGTCCAGTTGCTGGAGCAGGTGTAGATACTGAGCCAAAAATGAGGAGAACAGCGAGTGCTGCCGAGACAGATCCCAAGATTCGGCGGTGTCGGTTGCCTAGCGTGCGCAACCGTAGAAGAGCATTTACGTGCATGGTGTGAATTTAGGTGTGAAACCAATTCACGTCCAATAGCTATCCACAGGCAACCTCACTTGATGGCCGTTAATCACCTGCAATTACTTGGTAGCAGACCCCGAGCTGGATTCAGACTTTTTGGGGGCCGACTTTTCGGCTGCTGGTTTCGCTGGCGTACTCGAAGGAGTTGATGGCGTTGAAGAAGTCGACGAACCCGAATCAGACTTTGGTGATTTGGTGGAAGCTGAACTCTCAGAAGCCCGTGAATCGGTGCGGTAGAAACCGGAGCCTTTGAACATGACGCCAACACCGGTGAATTGCTTGCGCAGTGACTCCTTGCCGCAGGCTGGGCAGATGGTCAAAGTTGGGTCAGCCATGGATTGCACGATGTCGTGATGGGTATTGCACTCTGTGCATAGATACTCGTAGGTGGGCACGCAATCCTCCAGTTGTCCGATCAGCCGGGAAGTTGACACTCGCCCTGACGAAGGCCTAAGTCTGCCCTAACCCCGGTTCAGGTGGCTACCGCAGGGCAGTTCCGCCCTAGAGTTACAGCCATGCGCGAAGCCAGTCGACTACTTGTCATTGGTATCGGTGGTGCATTCGGGGCCCTCAGCCGTAATGGAATTGCTCAACTTTTTGGCTCGGCTCCGATTGAACTTGGGGATCAAATCGCCAGCTTCCCTTGGGCAACCCTCACCGTAAACGTGATCGGTGCCCTATTAATTGGAATCCTTGCCGTGGCCCTAATGGCAGACGGTGATGGCTACCTGCGTCCATTCCTCATTACCGGGTTCCTTGGCGGATTTACCACATTTTCTGCCCTTGCCTTGGAAGCCGCAGACCTCATGGACAACAACATGTGGTTGACAGCCTTGGTCTATTTAGCGGTAACCGTTGGAGCCGGTCTTGTTGCCGTGCAGTTCGGAATCAGGGCTACCCAGCGAATGGTCAAGTCATGATCACTATTGCCGCGATTGCATTGGGGGCTTTTATTGGCGCGCCTCTTCGCGCATTGGCTGAGCAGTATGCAAGTCGAACACGTAGTGCGCTCACAAGCCTATTGATCATCAACTCACTCGGCTCACTGCTTGCAGGCTTTAGTCTTGGAGCGTTTTCCGGTGATGTGCAAACATTTCTTATCACGGGATTTGCGGGCGCTTTCACCACTTTCTCTGGTTGGACACTTGCCCTATCCATGTTTTCGCGCAACCTGATTGAATCTGGGGTTTCACCTTCAGCTCGTTTCGCGCGAATGGGATTTGTAATCGTTGTAGCTATTGGAATCCCGGTGTTGTCACTCTGGCTCGGCTGGCTTTTCAGTGAGTTTCTATTTGTGAAGAACTAAAACCAGCGCACGGTGGATTCGGTGACGCTGACGGCAACCGGGATGTCATGTGCCTCTGTCGGGATCTCTGGGAGAAATTCAGATTCATAGGTGACTCCGATGATCAGCGGGGGGTGTTCAAGATCGACAACCTTGGTTAACGCTCGGTCATAAAAACCTTTCCCCTGCCCAAGTCGAAAACCATTTGGATTCATGGCCTGCGCGGGAACAATGATCGCAGTGCAACTTGGTAATGCTTGTGAACTGGAGAGCGCCCCCCTCGGGTCGGGCTCGAGTGTTCCCAATGCGTTTCGCATCCAATGCTCTTCTTCACCATCATTAGCCCACAGCAGTTCGTCGCCGCTGACTATTGGGATGAGCACCGTGCAACCCATCTCATGTAATTGTGAGCGCAAAACATTTACGGGGGGTTCACTTGGCATTGCGACATAAGCCGCGATAACGCTGGCAGGGTTAAGCGCAATAGTTTCCAGTACATCGAGAATTTGCCCGGAAATGAGCGAATCGAGTTCAGCGATAGCACCGAGATCACGTCGTTTTCGAGCAGACCGAAGCCGTGAACGCAAGGCAGATTTGCCAGCTCCCTGATCCTCAATCACGACCCAATGTTCCCTCACGTGGTGGCGCATGTTGTTGGCACCCTTGTGTACCCACATATATATGTGTGGCTTTGCCGTAGGGTCACCTCATGACTTTTGAGGGAGTACGCAAAGCGGTGATTCCGGCTGCAGGGCTAGGTACCAGGTTCCTCCCTGCGACCAAGGCAACCCCGAAAGAGATGTTGCCGGTCGTGGACAAACCCGCGATCCAGTATGTCGTTGAAGAAGCGGTAGCGGCTGGGCTGGAAGACATCCTTTTTGTGACAGGCAGAAGTAAGCGCCCACTTGAGGATCATTTTGATCGGAACTATGAACTCGAGCAGGTATTGGAAAGTAAAGGGGACGCAGAGCGACTGCAACTTGTTCGCGAGTCCACGGATCTGGCTCGAATTCATTATGTTCGCCAAGGTGATCCCCTTGGATTAGGGCACGCAGTTCTTGTGGCTCAGCAACATGTTGGAGACGAACCATTTGCGGTGCTGTTAGGTGATGACCTCATTGACGCTCGGGATCCAATCTTGGACGCCATGATCGCGATCCGAAACGAATTTGGTGGTTCCGTTCTGTGCCTAATGCAGGTACCCCGGGAAACTATTTCACTGTACGGGTGCGTGCGCATCGAAGGCGAACCAATTAATGGTGTAGTTACCGTCACGGAGCTGGTCGAGAAACCTGATGTCGCTGATGCGCCAAGTGATCTGGCGATTATTGGCCGTTACATTCTTGATCCAGCGGTGTTCGCGGTTCTCGCGGGTACCGCCCCAGGTCGTGGAGGCGAAATCCAATTAACCGATGCGCTTCGAGTGCTGGCAACAATGCCACCTGAGCAGGGTGGCGGTGTTCGTGGAGTTGTTTTTGATGGCAGGCGTTATGACACCGGTGACAAACTCGGCTACTTACAGGCGGTTATTACCTTGGCAACTCAACGCCAAGACATTGGACCCGAACTCACCGCGTGGCTACAAGAGTTCACTCGGTAACCACCATGACGGTTTCTGGTTTTTGGCCGGTCACATTAACGCAAGGACAACTGAGACTGCGACCATTGCGGTATTCAGATCGACGCCCTTGGCGCGAGGTTCGCAAGAGAAATGCTCAATGGCTTAAACAATGGGATGCAACTATGCCCCCAGAAGGCCACATGGTTGGACAAAGGCCCCCCAGTTACAACGCAATGATGCGCATAGTGAAGAAAGAAGCACGTGAGGGTCGGGCGCTCCCATTCGCAATTGAGTTTGAAGGAAAGTTTGTTGGTCAACTTACGGTTGGTGGGATTTGGGGTGGTTCATCACGTGGTGCATTTTTCGGTTACTGGATTGACGAAAGTGTTGCCGGACGCGGACTTATGACAACGTGTGTTGAGATGGCAGCCGATTACTGCTTCAACACAATGATGTTGCACCGCATCGAAATAAATGTCCGGCCAGAAAATGCAGCTTCCCGTGCTGTTGCATTGAAAGCGGGGTTCACCCAAGAGTCATACAGGCCAAGGTATTTACATATCGACGGCGATTGGCGCGATCACATTGGCTTTGTTAAGTTTCGCGACACGCCGAATGAAGAAAACCTTGAATACCAAGAGAAGTAGACGGGTGCATCTAATCTTACGCATGTGACTGGATTGATCTACGTAGTGATCATTGGTCTTTGGGCCGCGGTTTTAATTCCTATTTGGCTTAAACGTCAAGATCAAGTCAGTGAAGTTCGTTCAACAGCCCGATTTAGTTCCGCCATGCGGTCACTCGGTGACCGTGCTGATCGAGCTGATCTAGCTGATCGAGCTGATTCACAGTTAGAAAGACAAGTCGGCCATAATCGAGAATTCACCTCACCTCGGGATCGCGCCAAGGCCCAAGCTGCCAAACGTCGTTCAATGGTTCTTGCGATACTCACCAGCATCACCGCCATCGCATTGATCGGGACGGTTCTGGGATTTATTCCCGCCTTCGTCGCCATTGCAGCAGGTGCACTTTTGAGTGCATTCCTTGTTACCACCATGTTGACCGCTTCTAAGCGTGATCAGGCACCCGCACGCAGTTCTCAACGTGCTTACCGTGAATTTCATGAGGTTGACGAGGCCCGCGAGCAGCGCAGGGATCAGCGCCCATTGACGCGGGCTGAATTGCAGAAAGCGGAACTCGATGACTTTGCCAACTGGGATCCATGGGAAGAGGAGGCGCCCGGCTGGGATGCTGTTCCTCAAACCCTTCCGAGTTATGTCACCTCACCTCGCGCAACAGCGATTCCTCGCAATATTGAGCGTAATGGTGACTGGTCCGGTGAGTCCATGTTGAACCTAGTAAACAAAGCCCAACAGGTGCGAGAGACCAACGAAGCAGAACTTGTCCGACTTCAGGCTGCCAATGTCAGCGATGCAACTACAGAGATCCCGATCATCCGTGCAAATTCCGCATACCAAGCACGCGCGGTAAACGAATAGTCTCTGCTAGCCTGCCCACCGTAAGGGGCTGTGGCGCAGTTGGTAGCGCGTCTCGTTCGCAATGAGAAGGTCAGGGGTTCAATTCCCCTCAGCTCCACTTTTTCAATTCCAGAGTTTGACGTTCCTCACTGCCATCCCTATGGCGGTGAGGCATCGCCGATACATGGCTTCAGTGATTGAGATCTTGTGACAAGCCTTCACGTGTCACGGTGAAAATGTGAAAAACGCGGCCTAAGGTCAGCTGCGAAATGAATTGGGCACTACTCTTGACCGGTGTTCAATTCACGTTCAGAGATACCGTTTCCGGCACTGAGGATACGTTGATGTCTAACTCAACGACTTCCTATATTGGGCTGTGGAAGTGGTATCGCGTCAATTTACGCGGCTCATATGGCCAATTGGGTTTCACGTTCCTTCTTATTGGAATTATGTTGGTGACTCAGGCAGTGGTACCACTTCAGGTGGAGTCCATTTTGCATCACGGCGAGTGGGACAGCACAGCGGTTGGAATACTCATCGCTTTGGTGATTCTCATGATGGTGACAGGTCACTTCGGCCACCTTGGGGCTCACGACCTTGCAGTCCATAGTGGGGAACGACTTCGCGACCGAGTCTTTGACCGATTGATGCATGGAAGATCCGAAGGAATAAACACTCTCGTACGTCCATCAATTGTTTCCCGACACACGACCGATGTTAAAAATGTTGCTGAAGGCTTTGAACTGACAGTCGGATACGGAATCCCGGCGGTCATCAAGATCATTCAAAGCCTTGTCATATTGATTATCATCGCACCGCGAGCAGGTATGGCCATGGTTGTTGCGGTGATTCTGTTTATTGTCATTCGGCATTTAATTGGCAAGCAGATGCTTCAAGCAGATCGCCAAGCACTTGAGGCGGGTTCCTATGTTGGTGAAGTGGTCGACGAGGCCATAACATCAACTAAACAAATCAGTGGGCTCCATTTGATTCGTTGGATCGAGGGTCGATTTTCATCACGCAATGGGGAATTAGCCCACGCAGAGCACCGTCAAGGAATACTCGCCACCCGACTTCTAACAAGTGCGCACGGTGCCGGGTTGATCGGTTTAGTTGTAGTCGTCATGCTGGCAATAAGTTCGAGCACCGAAGAAATTGCTGTCGTCGCCGCTTCATTGCTTTACATCGAGGCGGTCGTAGCCGGTCTTGAAGTGTTGCCCACTTGGATCAAGTCGCTGCAACTAGCCGTTGCCAGTCGACGCCGAATCGATGAAATTCTTATCGATGCTGCTACGCCGGCATCCGAACCTCTGATTGATCTGAGCAGCAAGAGGATCGAGTTGACGGGTGAAGGTTTGGGGGTTTCTTCGGGTTCAATTGTTGGATTGGTGACTACCCCAGATATCGACATCGATACCTTAATGTCGATTTTTTCGGGTAATGACAATCCTCAGGATTGGCGGATGACTACCGATGGTCATCTAATTCGGTTGTCACACGTGAATCCGGAGATTCAACAAGTCACGGCCGAACCACTGACGGTTAATGCATCGCCCATGGCATATTTCAGGGGTGTCGTAGAGGACATTGAAGAATCCCGCGGAATTGAACTATTGCAAGCGGTTGGACTCCAAGAACTGGTCGAGCGCAGATTTGAAGAAATCGGTCCGGCAGGAAATCGATTAACTGTTAACCAGCGACAAAGACTGGCACTGGCCTGCGCACTCGCAGCTGCGCCCGATGTCTTACTCATCGGTCCAATTCTTGCTTTTGCTGATGCAGAGACTGCCATGCCACTAATCGCTAGTTTGCGCGGGCAGGACATCGAGTTGATCGTGATTGCAACGCGCGATGTCGACGTAGCACACGAAGTCTCACGCTTAATTTTCGCGGATAGCTCAGGTGTTACAACCGGTAGTCACCAAGACCTGTTGGTGAACAATCCGAGATATGCGCGATTGTGGGAAGGCCGCTTACTGACCTCGGATGTTGATCTCAGTGTCCTTGGTTTGGGAGATGAAGCTGGTGACTCGCTGTACGCCAAGTTGGTCACGGAGCACTTTGAGCCAGGAACCCCTTTGTACCGAACAGGGGATCCCGCCGACCGGGTAATTTTTGTTATTTCAGGTCATATCGAGATAGCGACAAGGGATGCGCAAGGGAACTCGCGTCGGGTGGCAGTTTTAGCCCCAGGTATGCATTGCGGTGACTTGCGGTTGACCGTGGGGGAGAAGCGCGCTGAAGATGCCACCGCAGTTGACAACGCTGTAGTGCGCAGCCTAAGCCGCGGCGCGATTTCTGCAGGTATGTCCGGCATGCTGGATCGAACACCCGCAGAACGTAAGGTCGTGTCAGTTATTTTGCGCGCGGGCTCGCTTTCAGTTCCGGACTTAGAAGCGGAGTTGACTGATTTGGATCCAGCGGAATTGCATAAAGCTCTGGACCTATTGCGCCAAGACGGAGCTATCAGAGAAGTGGATGGCGTTATGTCAGTTGTCCAGAAGCGCGCTGTGAAAAGTGGTGCCGCAGAGATCCTTGACCGTATCGGCGGACTGTAAGTCTGGGGCCAAACCATTCTTGGATTCCATTCTCAAATGTCTCTCCACTTTTCTATTCATGCACAGGACTCATGAAAGCCGCTGATTAGGGAGTTTCCTTGACCATGTTTCATAGGCGTGTTTTTTGGCCGTGTTTCTTGGCCAAGCACCCTTTGGATGAGGCCCATTCCGAGGTTGACACTTATATATAGACTCCGCGTATGGACAGGTCAGCCAGCGCAGGAATTATTGGGGCAGCCATAGCAATTGGGCGCTCATTTCAACCGAATCTATTGACCCGCGGGTCAACGGATCAAGCGATTATCACCGGCGCTTCATCGGCTATTGCCTACCAGGCTTACAGCGCGGGAGATGCTTTATTGACTTCAATCGCCTCTCGTTTAGGTCGCACCAATGAGCCCAGTGCAGGTAGTCGCCTAGTGGTTGCAGGTGTCGCGGGAGCTTTGGGCGCTGGTGCCGCCTACGCACTTCGTTGGCGAGAGCATGAACCCTCAGGGAGAGCGTTGGGGCGACTCGCTTCACAGACGTTGGCCGCAATGTCTGCTGCAAGTATTCTCGCAAATTCAGCCTCACGTGATCAAAGTGGTGGCCCCGGTTTGCGACACGTTGCGGTTGCCACCGTGGCTGGTGCTGGGTCGTGGGCATCAACCCAACCGTGGAAGTCACTGCCCGGGTCGGCGACCTATCCGCAAACTTCGGTGAGCACAGAGTTCAAGGGTAAGTACTTTTTTGAGGATCAAGTCCGTGAAGTAACACCCGCCAAAGCCGCTGTCATTGGTACGGGAGTTGCGGCGATCACTCTGGGGCTTTCATACGTTGAATCAGTTCTGACAAACACAATGTCCAAGGGTGCAACCTACGTGCTCGGTGGCCAACCACAGGATCATCGCCTATTAGGCCGAACAACCAGCCTTGCCATTTTTACAACTGTGGGTTGGCTTGCTGTCGGTCAAGTAGACAGATTCCTAGGCAAAAGTGGTGGAGGAATTGACCC
>JAFMCP010000120.1 GCA_017857705.1 Candidatus Nanopelagicales bacterium | reverse complement strand
TTACAGCAAAAACAAGCTTTCGTCCGTGAAAGGGCGGGGCCTGAACGTGCATGCCACGGGATACACCCTCTTGGGAAGAGGACCAATAGATTTCATCAAAATGCAGGGCTGGAAGCGAGGTGTGGTCTGCTGGTGGCTCACATAGGATTTTATGAAATGAGCCACGGGAATCTGTGAACAGGGGCTTCCCCACCGTGTATAGCCCAGGTATGGATTGCGGAACCCACGCTTCATCCATGTACCAATTGTATTGGGAAATGAATCGGAACTTGTTGGACACATGTATATGACTCCAGTTGTTCCAAATCTGGACGCTAGGGTGTGTCTGTGATTCCAGGGCTGGCTAGCGACACAATTCACAAGATCAGCGTCGTAATTCCCGTGTACAACGGTGGAGTCACCCTACCTGCGCTCATGGCTGAACTCGAAACCTTGACCGTTCCTCAATCCACGCCTGACGGGAGATCCTTCGCGGTCGCTGAGGTCCTGCTCGTGTGGGATGGTGGAACAACACACAGCGCGCAGGTTTTGCGGGCCCTCGAAGATCAGTACACCTGGGCACGTCCCATTTGGCTTTCACGCAATTACGGCCAACATGCAGCGACCCTGGCTGGAATGTCGTCCACCGCGAGCGAGTGGGTGGTCACCATGGATGAAGATGGCCAGCATGACCCCACGTACATAGGGCAACTCCTTGATTGCGCACTGTCAGAGTCCGTACAACTTGTGTACGCCGGGCCCTCGAACGGACGGCCTCACGGTTTATTTCGCAATGCAAGTTCTGCAAGTGCACGGTGGGCATTTAGCAAGTTGGTGGGGGAAAGCAATATCGACCAGTTTCACAGTTACCGTCTAATTCTCGGCGAAGTCGCGCGGGGAACTGCCGCGTATACCGGGCCCGGAGTTTATCTCGATGTAGCTTTATCTTGGGTTGTTTCCACTAGCGCGGTGACGCCCATCCCCATGCGCCATGAGGGGCGCGAGGCGAGTAGCTATTCGTTCAAAAAACTTCTCTCTCACTTCGGTCGTCTCGTTATTTCTTCCGGGACCAGACCTCTCATGTTTGTTTCCGTTATTGGATTCGCATTCTTCATGCTGGGAATAATCATTTCACTGTGGGTGCTCTTTCAACGGTTTTTCACCGATGCTATTCCGCAAGGATGGACTTCCAGTTTCGTCGCCACCCTGGTGGTTGGTGGATTAATTCTCCTGTCACTGGGAGTAATTGCACAGTATTTACGGACAGCGGTCAACATGTCGCTGGGTAAGCCCCTATACGTTGTCGTTGAGGATCCGCTAAAGCATTTTCCACAGATCTCCCCTCACGAGAAGTAAAAGACTTTGAAGCAACACATTCCCGCAAAATCCATGTGGATTTTAGGCCAGGGTGGATTTTTTGGTTCGGCAATTGCAAATGCCGCTGCTCACCAAAATGTGAATGTATTTCCTCATAAAAAAATTCCTTGGAACTCACCCGGTGATCGAGTATCAGCCCTCATTGAGCTTGCTCAACAGTTCAGTGAAGTTGCAAACGAGGCGCCCGCATCGATTATCTGGGCGGCAGGTTCAGAGGGCGTCGGGAAAAAACAACTAGAACACTGCAGCGAACTCGACGCATTTCAGGATTTTGTGCAAGCAATCTCAAGCGTTGAGAAACTGAAAGGATCAACTGTTGCAATAGTCTCCAGCGCAGGCGGCGTTATGAGTGGATCCGACTCGCCACCTTTTGATATTCACACACCGGTCCATGCCATAAATCAATATGGTCAAGACAAAATTGCACTAGAAGAAATAGGGACACGCAGACTGTCTTCCGATTTTCACGTCCACATTGCGCGTGTAACGAATCTCTATGGACCCTGGTTTGGGCCCCGTCAAGGATTGATAAACCGCCTGTGTGCAGCAGCAGCCAGTCGAGAAGCTTTACAGATTTTCGTTCCTTTGGACACGGTCCGTGACTACATCCAGGTTTCCGATGCTGCTGCGCTCCTCCTTTTGGAGATCGATGACAGTAACCGCATGAACCTTTCTGGGGTACCCTCCATTTCACTAATCGGGTCGGGTGAAAATTGCTCTATCGGAACTGTAATCAATACCGTTTCCCGTGTTTCCCGCCGAAAAGTTCCGATTACCTTGGCACGATTGGCTATTTCGCCACTGCAGCCAAGGGATTTGCGGATGCACCCAAGTTGGCTTGATCGAGGGCTACATTTCACTCCAATGCCACTCGCACAAGGGGTGAAGCTCCTCTTCGATTCCCTCGTGACGGTTCCTCGGTGGAGTTAGTCAATCTTGTTGGCTAAGACGTTGGGAAATTCCAAAAGCCGTGATCTTCAACGGTCCAAAACAAGAGAGATCGCGGCGCGTACTCATCGAAATACATGAGGGGTGCATAAAAGAGCAACACGAATGGCAATACACCCAATGCCAAATCGGCAAGGTCGTGTGACCTTGAGCTCTGTCCCAACCACCAGTACATGACAATCGCAAAGTTAGCCAACACTAGGAAAACCCAGCGATAGATGTCATAACCTCCCGCGATCAAAATGAACGGAGTGATTGACGCAATAAAAGCGAGTGCAGGGATCATGAAAGGCTTTTCACCCAAACCACGATTTCTCAATCCCTGCAACAGCCAGAACAAGCCAATCGCGATCGTGTATGGCGCAGCGATATTGAGTCCCGGGACTTGATTCACGTAAACCCAAGTGTCACGAATACCCATGTCAAAAAGGAGAAGCGCATCTTCACGGAATGCAAATGGAAGTGACGATGACAATCTGTCGATCGTGGCGGTCGATTGCCCAGCACTCCAAGGTCCCTGAATAGCAACTACGGCTGCAGCGGCCACGGGCAGGACAAATGCTACGAGTTTCTTTGAGAACCCGCCTTTTGCAATTGCAAAGAACAGTAGTAACGGGACCGTGGTGACCATTGCGCTTTCATGGACAAAGATTGACAGGGCCACCGGCAAAATGGCAATGAAAGGACTCCACCTATTCCACATCCACACGCTGAGGAACAAGAGCGCATAAAGAAGTTGGTCTAAGTAACCAACCTCGTGAAAAAGATAGGCACCTGTTGGCGCGAAAAGCCAGAGCACGACGATGAAACGCTGAGCATCACTTTTCGCTCTCCACCCGGCGATCGCAATCGTGATCAGTAAAGAAATGAGAATCGCGAACGCCACTGAAGCAAATACCCAATAGGAATAATCAAATGCCCCCCACAATGGGGAAAGAACTGTCCCAAGAAGGGAACGTCGGAGTCCGCCATCTTGAACAGAAATGTTGTACAGCGTTACCGCCCACAGACTAGGCAATCGAAAACCTGTGTAGGCGGCTAGTACTAGACCTATCAGAATGAGGATGCGTAAGACTGCTGAAGTACTGGGGGATGTACGCCTTGTCAGCGTGTTCGTTTTCTTCTCCTATCCGTTAACGCTCTTAAGCCAAGGGCGTTCGCCACTGTCCCAGAGATCATTGAGCATTTTTGATTCTCGCAGGGTGTCCATGGGCTGCCAAAAGCCGGTGTGCTTAAAAGAATTCAGATTGTTATCGCGAGCTAACGCCGCCAGTGGCCCTGACTCTAGAACACAATCTTCTGTGAAGTAACTCAGTGTTTGCGGGTTGAGAATCATGAAACCAATGTTTATCCAGCCCTCCAATTGGGGCTTCTCCTGGAAAGAAGTGACCTCACCATGTGCATCCAGATCAAGGACGCCGAACCTACTTGTTGGCTGAACAGTGGTGAGGGTTGCAAGTTTGCCCGATTCCCTATGCCTTGCTTTCAGGGCATCAATATTGACATTTGCCAAGCCATCCCCGTAGGTCAGAAAGAAGTCTTCGTCGGGATTCAAATATTGTGAAGCTTTGAGCACACGACCACCCGTCTCGGTGGTGTCACCTGTGAAAGCGACTGTCACGGTCCAGTCAGATTCATCGTGTTCACCGTGAATTTGGAGTGAGTCCCGATTCCCCAGTGAAATAGTGAAATCATTCCCCAACGGTTCGTAATTGAGAAAGTA
>JAFMCP010000026.1 GCA_017857705.1 Candidatus Nanopelagicales bacterium | reverse complement strand
TCATTTCTGTTGGATCAGCCGTCAAGTTATAGAGCTCAAATTGGTCGGCTGGCGGTGCAAGCAGCCGTACCGAGTAAAGGGATTAACAGCAGCATTACCCAGAGCCTTTTCATAACGCCACAATAACTGAGCGTGGAAAAAATTCAGCGTTGCGGCAGTCCTCGAACCATGCTCAAAAATTCCAGCCGAGTACCAGTACGTCGGTGTTCGGACAACTCTTGGTAATCGACATCGGCATACCAAGCCCGGGCCTGCGTTTCGGATGGAAATGTGAAGAGAATCATTCGGCCAGAACGCGGTAAATCACCTTCAAACGTGACAGCTGAGTCATCGAAGGTAAGAAACTCACCATCATATTTTTTGAGCAGCGGAAAGAAGCCCTTCTCATACTGGTGATAGTCGCCTGCATCGGTGATATGCAGGTTTACGACCATGTACACAGGAAGATCAGACATCGGTTATCTCCTTGAATCTAGTTGGGTAAGCCAATCCGCAACTGCAGCACCAATTGCCGCACCGGAATCCTCTTGAATGAAATGCAAGCCAGGGACAGTAACTTCTTGCTGGTTTGGCCACGTGCGACAAAATTCTCGTTGCGTTCCGATCAAAATAGATCCGGGGTCGGCATTAACAAAAAGTTTGGGTACATCGCTCACACTTAACCAGTCGGCGTATTGCTGCACGAGCGCAACAACATTTGAGGGCTCACCTGCAATGGGGATTTGGCGCGGCCAATTCAGCATCGGCTGCCGATCTTCTTCGTTGACGAAAGGCGCGCGGTAAATGGCCATCTCCTCGTCTGAAAGTGTGCGCAGAATCGAACTCGGCAGTACACCCTCGATAAACAGGTTGCGCTTGAGGATCAGATCCTCGCCTTTGGGCGAGCGAAAACCTTTAAAGATGCCGCTCGCAGCTTCCGGCCATTCATCCCAAGACGGCAGAGGCATGACTACTGCTTCCATGTAAACGATGCCCCGCACCTGCTGCGGGTGAAGTCGGGCCCAGTGAAAGCCAAGGGCACTCCCCCAGTCGTGCAGTACCAGCGTGACCTGCTGATCCCCGATGAGTGCAGCGAGTTGCCCGGCAAGTAACTCATAAGTCCCCTCAAGTGTGTAGCGTTCGGGGCCCTCGCTGGCAGGAAGTTTGTCGGAATCGCCGTGACCGATGAGGTCCGGTGCGATTACACGACCTAATCCGGCCAGCGGCGGCATAACATCTCGCCACAAATAACTAGATGTGGGGTTTCCGTGAATGAACACAATGGGGTTCCCCTCACCCATTTCAACATGGGCAAGCCGATAACCGCAAACGGTTGTGAATCGCTTGGTAGGCACGGGTGTAGTCATGCAGTGACGCTCCTAATCAGTTGGAAGGTGGTGGCGACGGGTTGCAAATACTGCGCCTGAGGCAGGCGACGTCGACTGGACACGCGAATACCCTCGTTGAACACCATGAGCATGGCGGCCAATTCCTCGGCCCGCGCTGGTGAGGCGCCGGCTTCTTGCAGGCAGTCTTTGAAGAGGAGTTGCATATCACTCAAATATCGGCTGGCATGTGAAACTAAATCCTCATCGACATCGGCCATCTCAATCACGGTATTGACCAACATGCAGCCCCAGTTAGCTTTAGAACCAACACCCTGCGCATCGGTGAAACTTCGTTCGAAGAATTCTTGCAGAGCATCAAGTGGCGGCATCTGGCCACGGTCACGCCTAACAATGTCCAACGTGCGAACACCAAAAAGATCAACACACTCTATAAATAGTGTGCGCTTGTCGCCAAATGCTGCATAAAAACTGCTGCGACCAATACCCATTCCCTTGAGCAGGTCCTCCAGTGAAGTGGCCTGATAACCCTTGCGCCAGAAAAGCACTAGCGCTCTATTCACGGCCCTGTCTCGACTAAATTCAATAGTACGACCCACAATCAGAATTCTAGACTGATCGGTTCAGAATTGCGTAGCATATGGGCAGAATTCACCGCGAATATTGCGTAATGAAAGAGAAGAATGCTGAGGGGTCTCTAAAACTAAATGGAGATACTGAGTGGAACCGCAACCGGTAAGACGCACGTTGGTCCCGATCCAGAAAACTCTCGAAGGCGTACTTCCCTATTTTGCTTGAGTCGGCCTGAATAGATACTGTCCACTTGGCTGACCAGAAATCGCTCCGTTAATGAGAACGTGATGACCCCGCACAAAAGTATCTGTCACTTTCGCCGACAATTCAAAGCCTTCAAATGGAGTGTACTCCTGTGCCGATTCTGAGTCTTCTGCTCGAACAACCCAACTTACATTTGGATCGACCAAAGCAATATCTGCATCGAGTCCTACCCCAATGGCACCCTTTGAGTGAAGCCCGAAGCGTTGGGCCGGATTGTGACTGGTGAGTGCCGCCACCCTGTCTAGACCAAGGCCACGCTTTGAGCCTTCGGTAACCATTCCAGCAAGAAGGTACTCGGCGCCGCCGAAGCCAGACTTAGCCAGAAATACGTCCTCACGAGGATCTCCAAACTTCAACTCATCTTTACAGCACGCGTGGTCACTAACAACCCAATCCACGTCACCTTTGAGGAGGTGATCCCACAGCGCTTCGACATCCTCTCGGGGACGTAAAGGCGGATTCACTTTGCCACCCAAACCGCTAGCGGTGTGAATATCAGCCAATAGGTGACCAACAGTCACTTCACGGCGGAAATTCACATTGGGAAAGCACTTCTGCATTAACATCGCGGCTTCCATTGCCTTGGCACTCGTCAAATGCAGCAAATTAATATTGGGGAGATTGGTTTCGTGAGCAAGATAGGAGGCAATGGTGATTGCCAGTCCTTCCGAGTGCGGTGGGCGTGAATGATGATAGGCCTCAAGCCCGTTGTACTGGCCTGACTCTTCAACAATCTTGGTGTATGCCGTCATGATTTCAGCTGTTTCACAGTGCAATCCGAGCGAAATGTCCTTAGCAATGTCAGGGTAAATTTCCCGGGCCTTCTGAATTCCGCGCATCACGAATTCAAAATGCGCAAGGTCATAGCGTTCCCCTTCGGGAATCATTAAAAAATCATTCTGACTCGATGAGCGGCCATGCAACCCATGGCTGCCATAAAACATGAAGATCTTGAAACTTGTTACACCATCTCGCTTAATGATCTCAGGAATTTCATCAATGTGACTGCTCATCATTGGGGCTAGATGAAATGCATAATCCACATATGAATTGGCAGCACACGCCTCAAGCACCTCTGGCATGAACTCGGAGTACGGGCCGCCCTTGTTCAAATAATATTGTCCAGTCCGAATATAGCTAAGCGCTGAAGTCACACCACCTTGAGCGCATGCGCGACTCTCGGATTTCGAGTCTTCGCGAAGGGGATTGTAAATCCCCCAGTGCTCATGAGCATCGACAACACCGGGGAACGCGAGGCGACCCTTTCCACTGATGACATCTGCAGATTCCGAGGCGTCAATTCCAGGCGCAACCTCGACAATAACGCCGTCAACGATAGCGATGTCGGCATCAATGGGTTCTGACGAGTCGTGCCGTATTACTCGTACATCAGTAATGACTCGATCAAATTTCATTGCTATTTCCCTTCGCTTATTTGGACAATTCCGTTTTCTGATAGATCGTTCCAGACTTCTTGTCTCGCTATCAGGCCATCGCGGAGCGTGAACACGTCGATGTACCTAATGTCTGCAAAAGGTGTACCGTCTAGTTTCTCGCCATAGAGAGTTCCCGCACTGGTCACAATTTGTTCGACCTGCCCATCAGCGGCAACCCTTTCCCCCAAGGAATAGTGCGTGCGATTCTTACGAACCCACGAGTAGCGCCTGACAGAAGCCGCAGCCATCTGCTGCAAATTCGTATACTTTCTATTTCCAGGGAAAACAATGTCCACTCCACTGGCAAGGAATTCACTCGCCTTTTCGAGTTGTCGATCCTCACATAACTGCAGGTATTCATCGACAAATTTCTCTGCAGAGTGTCGGGCCGTCATGTGGACTCCATCTCGGGATCAATTCCCAAGAGCTTGGGGTCATTGACATGTTGAGCAAGTGGGTGAACTGTTACGTCCATCCAAGGGTACAGAGGCAGCGAGGAAATTTTTTCGTGTAACTCCGTTGCATCTGTGACCTCCCACAAGGCCCAATTGGCCCACCGCCCAGGCACGCGCCACAACCTACGCTGAAACCCTTGACGCGCCAACTCTTGACCCCTGAGCAACTCAGCGGCAAAAAGCCGCTCCTTCTCGCTCGGGTCTGCATCAGCAGGCCACTTGATTTCAATATTGACTAGAAACTCCATACGATTCTCCTTCGTTGTTCATCGATCAAATATGCAAAAATGTGTGAATACAAGAGTCAAGGAATGGCTCGACGCCTGCCCGTATCCATGAGCAAAGTCGAACCATGGAGAGCTGCCGATAGTGGATCTGCCAACATGCTGACCGCCCAAGCAACTTCATTAGGTGAAGTCAACCTCAGCAAAGGGCTGCCTGACACTGCCTCATCTTTGATCACTTCTAAGGGGACTGCACGGCGCTGCGCCTCTGCGACTGCGAGAGTGTCCCACCTCTGAGTCTCTACCGGCCCCGGGGCAATCACATGAATACGCCACCCGCGACTGGGCAGCACACCCTGCAATTGACGCACCGCATTTGCCTGCGCTGCGTTTGCTATTCCGCTTGTTGCTGCATCGGGGATCGGGTCATAGGCGAGATTTCCACCAATCACTATCGTCACTGCCAATTCCTCACCAAATGTCGGTGTGAGGACCCGTAGGCACCGCAAAAGCCCACCAACCTTGACTTCGACTGCTTGGTTTATGGCACTCGGTGGTGCTTCCATGATTCCTCCCGCAGTGGGTGCTGCGGGAACGTAGACCAAGACTCGGACCGGACCTGCTTCCTCGGCAAGGTGAGCAACGTCGGCATCGATAGTAATGTCGCAGACAACAGCGTGCGCGTCTGGCAATTGCGCCGCGAGTTGCTCCAATGGACCACGATTGCGGCCAACGAGCACAAGTGAATGGCCTTCACGCGCTAACCGCTGGGAAATGACCGCACCAAGTTCTCCCGCAGCACCGACCACTACCGTTCTTCCGCTCACGAATTCTCTCCAGCCTGTAGAAGTGCTCCGAGTGACCTCGGAGTGGACACTTCAGTAACAAGACCACGAATTGCTTGCGTGATGAGCACCGACTGTCCCACATTGATGGTTTCGCGGGCATTGAGTGAAAATTTCAAAGCTATTTCATCATCTGAGAGTGGGTTATCCGGCCCCCCTCGGTTGACAAGGACTTTTTCGATCACTTCAGATGAATCGTCAAGGGTGGCTGTCAAAACTGCCGGGAATTGATGGGGGAAAATTTCATCGCATTCGGAATTCGCTTCGCAGATAACTTTTGCTGCCAAGGCTAATCGCAGTTGGTCCTTAGCCGCTTCATCAGAAAAGTCTTCATGAAACAATCCCAACCCATTGTCTGAATAAAACGCACTTGCAACAGTGAATGGACCGCTAAATGCTGCATGATACCCCGAACGCGGATGCGCCTTATCCTCAATGGGTTCAGCAATTGTGCGCAGAACTGGAGTTGCGAGCCCCAATCGCAATTGCGTGATTCGGGAAGGATCAACTCCGCGTGCCTTCATAGCTCTCGCAGCATCTATCCCCGCATGGGTGAAATGATTGCAAGGGTATGGCTTTAAGAAGAGATTATCGATAACCCATTCCTCACCCAAATTATGAGTAATAGCATCAAGATCGGCGCGATCACCCAAGTACGCTTGGAGGAATCCGAATCGTCCCTCGAGAACAGTTGGAGGGCCCGTTACCCCTGCCGCTGCTGATTGCGCGGCAACTACACCACCGTGTGCAGCCCAACCACAATGGATTCGCTTCACAGTACCCCCCGTGCGGTTTGCCTCGAGCAGACCAGCTCCCATACTTGCGGCAATCCCAATGGCAGAGGAAATTACTTCCGAATGGGGTGCCAGCAGCATGGCACACGCAACTGCCGCGCCGATGGTTCCTGTTATCGATGTTGCATGCAAACCATGTTCAAAGAAGATTGAATTACCTAGTTCTTGGTCATATCCTGCCATTCCGAGCCTGCAGGTCACTTCGATACCAACTGCCACGGCATCAAGGAATTGTGTCCCAGTGACACCTGCAAATTCAGCGACGGCCAAGGCAGCTGGAACAACTGAAGCACTCGGGTGGAGGACACTGGGCAAGTGAGTGTCGTCAAAATCTAGAGCGTGCGCCATTGTGCCATTGAGTAGTGCCGCATTCGGTGCGGCAGTGGGCGGACCGAGTACCACACTGGATTGCGCTAATCCACCCCAACCCGAGACCACACCACGCATCTGTACTACGACTGGAAGATTTGCCGCTCCGATTGCGTTACCGAGAACATCTGTGACACGCCGTACCGTTGCTGCCCGCAGTTCATCACTTAAACCATGCCTAGCAACATGCTCGGCTGTCTGAGCGAGGAGTTCTGAAAGGGTTGAAGAATCCGTCATGATTCTTCAGTTCCCAACACTGCAATGGGTCGCGTGGGTGAGCCCGTACCTCCTACGATATTCAATGGCGCGAGCACAAACATAAACTCCGTCAGACTTTCTCTACTGGCCAGTTCCAAGCCCATGTGCTCAACAATATTGATGCCAAATTCCACCAGTAAAACATTGTGAACTGGTAAAACACTGTGACCCTTTCCTGCAGCAATGTGTTCATATGCGGTGCTATCAGCGCCGGTCACAGATATTCCGCGCTCAGCCATCCACCGTGCAGCATCTGCAGTAGGGCCTGGCACTCCGTGCGTTTGCCCCAAATACGCATCGTGATCACCGGAAAAGTGCTGACCCCAACCTGTGCGAATAATGACGGCGTCACCCGGCTCAATCGTCAACCCAGCAAATTCACACGCTACCTCTAGGTCAGCAACCTCAATGGGATAACCAGCTGGCAAAATTTTAAGGCCTCGCGAAACAGGTATGTCAAGGAAAATCCCCCGAGTAACAAGTGGAGTGAACTGGTCAATACCGTGAGAGACAAATCGGCCGTTTTGAAATGCTTCTTCAACGGACACACCGCCATGGAGGTAACCTTCAAATGAAACGTGAGCAAGTGCGTCGGTGTGAGTTCCCACATGACCACCGGTGACAATGAGCTCGTTGGCTGCAGACGCTCCGTCTGGGCGCACGACGTCGCCGTGACGACGCAAATAGGACATTCGAAAGCCTGGGTGATTGGGAGATGTGGGCATACCAGAGTGCATCGGCTGAGCAAGGTCAATTACGCGGGTGCCCCCAGTGACTGCCTCAATCAACGTTCGGGTGCTAGACACTTTCTTCCTCCTGAGTGGTTCCATAAGTTGCTGCAAGGTCGAGTACCCGCACAGCCATGGCAGCTATTGCCGGGTCAACAAATCGACCATCAGGCAAGATCAGTGCGCTTGTGTTATCGGATTTAGCTAGGGCGCTGACCACTTGCTGTGCGCTTTCAACTTCATCCAGGCTGGGCGTGTAAACAGCGTTAACAATTTCCACTTGGCCCGGATGTATCACCGATCTCCCGAAAAAACCAGCTGCGCGTGCCTGCTGGCTGGTCACTCGAAGACCATGATCATCCTTGACATTCGTGTACACGCTCTGAGTCGGTGCAATCAGCCCTGCCGCTCGTGCAGAGGCGATAATCTTGCCTCGCGCATAACTCAAATATGCGTCATCAATAATTCCCAGATCAGATTTCAAGTCTGCTTCCCCTAAAGCAATGGAACGCACAGTCGCACATGCTTTTGCCAAATCGTCACTGGCCAACAGACCCCTCGCTGACTCAATCAAGAGGTGCAATTCGCATTCAGCACCAAGGGAATTACCGATATTCGCAACTACATCAGCAGTCTCCGACTTGGGGATTCTCACGGCTTTGACACCTGCCTCCGACAGGGCAGCAATATCTCGCTCGTGCCAAGGACTTCCCACAGCATTAATTCGTACAATTATGTGGGAGTTCGGATTCTCCCGAACCGCTGCGCATGCATTTTTCCGAGCCATATCTTTATTCGCTACCGCAACTGCGTCCTCAAGATCAATCACGACGCAATCCGATGCACTGTTGAGTGCCTTTGGGATAATCTCCCCCCTATCACCAGGAACATAGAGCCAACTGCGCCACAATGTGGCGGACGGTTTCGTAGATTGTTCTAAGCCCGCACGGGTCATACGACACCCTCATCTCGTAACCACGAGATCTCGTCAGGACTCTTCCCGAGTTCTGCTAGGACCTCATCGGTGTCATGTCCTTGAGACAACCCTGTATGACGAATCTCCCCCGGCGTTTCATCGAGTCTAAACAATACGTTCTGCATCCGAATGGGACCAAAGTCAGCGTCTTCGATGGTTTTGATAGTACCGAGTGCATTGAATTGCGGGTCCTCGAGAACATCTTTTGCATTGTAGATCGGTGCGACTGCAGCATCAGCCTCTTCGAATGCGCGCATCACTTCATCACGGTCCCGCTGTGCGATCCAGTCACCAACAGCAGCATCCAGTTCATCGGCGTGCTTGGCGCGCTCAGATCCACTGGAAAACCATGGCTCCTCAATATATTCGGGGTGGCCCACTAGTCGCATGACTCTTTCAGCGATGCTGTGGGCACTGGTGGAGACCGCAACCCAGGAACCATCACGCGTTTTGTAGGTGTTCCGCGGTGCATTACTACTTGAACGATTTCCTGTCCGCTCCTGCAAAGTTCCGAGTTGATCGAAGGCAAGTAATTGGGGGCCTAGAACGGTCAAAATGGGTTCAATAATTGCCATGTCAATAACTTGTCCACGACCGGTTGTATCCCGCGCCTTGAGTGCCACCATGATTGCGTAGGCGGTTGTGAGGGCAGCTATTCCGTCAGCCAATCCGAAGGGTGGCAAGGTGGGTGGGCCCTCAGGTTGTCCCGTGATTGCTGCAAATCCGCTCATGGCCTCAGCCAAGGTGCCAAACCCAGCCCTGCTCGAGTAAGGACCAAATTGGCCGAACCCGGTAACCCGAGCAATAACAAGGCCGGGATTGATCTCGTGGAGTACTTCTGGCGAGAGTCCCCACTTTTCCAAAGTTCCCGGACGAAAGTTTTCGATAAGAACATCAGCACCGACAATTAATTCCTTGAGGATTTCCTGACCTTCTGGTGATCCAAAATACAGTGTCATTGCTCGCTTGTTGCGACCAATCAGCTTCCACCAAAGGCCTATCCCATCTTTGCTAGCCCCATGCCAGCGAACCGGATCAGCCTTTGTTGGATGTTCAATTTTCAGAACGTCGGCACCGAAGTCGCCCAACATCGTCGCCGCCATCGGTCCAGCAAACAACGTTGCAGCATCGATCACCTTGATGCCATCAAGTGCGCTCGGCTTGCTCACAGAATCACTCATAAGACTTCCCTAACTCGTGGTTGCCAGCCCATACCTGCGGAAATCCTGGCCGCCGCATCTGTCACCAAAGGGATTAATGCCGCGATCCTCCCTTCATCAAACCTTTGCTGTGGGCCACATACGGATATTCCGCCAACTACCCGATTCGAAAGATCGAACACAGGAGCCGCGACCGCTCCTGCACCAGGCTGACGCTCGCCGCTGGATACAGCAAATCCCTGCCGCCGCACTTCACCCAGTTCATCGATGAGGTCCTTTGGGTCAATGACGGTCTGAGGAGTCAGTTTTTCCAAAGCCCCATCAAAAACGAGTTGCTGTTCATTTGGCTCCAAATTTGAAAGAATTACCTTGCTCGAGGAACCCGCATGGAGTGGGAACCTCCTACCGATTTCGACCAACATCTTAATTTCTTGGGGACTCGGGAATTGCATAATATAGGAGCGGCCAAGTCCAATTCGCTGGGAGAGCGTGGTCGTCTCTTCCGTCTGGTCACGCAGAACGCGCAGAATCGGTTCAGCAACAACTCTTAAATCGCAGTCCCGAAATGCTCTCGCACCAATGGTTGCCGCCGTGGGACCAAGACGATAGGCGCGTGAAGCGGGGTCTTGAGCGAGTAAATTTCTTGAGACGAGGCTTTGCAGTGTCCTGTGCACTACCGCTTTTGAGCGGTCGAGAGCTCGCGCTATCTGCGTCACGCCCATTTCGTCGGAATCGCCCAAGAAGAGCATCAAGATATCCGCAACTCTATTCGCTCCCTCAATGCCTAAAGGTTGGTCTGAACGAAGCGTGCTTGCAGTATTCGGCACTCGAATACCCTCCTTTCGGAAATAGTTGGCCACTCAGCACGTATTAATGAAGACTCACGCATTAGTGACTTCTTTTGTTTCGCTGAGCGGAATTATAAGATCATTGCAGATTTTCACTTGCAATACAAATGTACACCGATAAATCCTTGATTACAATCGTATTTCGACTGTCAGAATTCCATTGACACTCAGGAGAGCCTGTGCCAAACTTCCACGAAGACGCGCTGTACCGGTAGAAGAAACAGGTTGGCTCCCCGTAAATGGGGCCTGCGCTGACGTGGAACGGCAGTCTTATGCGGCAAATAGCTGCACAACGAAAGGGGAAAGAGAATATGAGGACTTCACAACTTGCGGTGGGACTTGCCGGTCTCGCTCTTGTACTTGCCGCGTGTTCCTCTGGTACGGATACAGAGAATGACGCAGCAGGGGAAACAGCCACTGAATCCGCTGAGGAAGCATCGACTGAGGAAGCTCCTGCGGAATCCATTGATGTCATCAAGATCGGCTCTATCCACCCGCTTACAGGTGGCCTGGCCGGCGATGGTTTGCAAATGGATGCAGGCGCAAAGTTGGCAGCGGATGACATTAATGCTGCGGGCGGGATCATGTGTCTCGATGGTGCACAACTTGAAATTCTCAGCGCGGATAGCACAGGAACGCCTGAAGTTGGCCAGTCCGAAGCAGAGCGTTTGATCCAAGAGGGCGCAATCGCACTTGTTGGTCCCTACCAGTCAGCTGTCGCCTCGAATATGGCGACCGTCGCCGAGCGTAATGGTGTGCCTTTCGTGATCGACGTGGCTGTTTCTGATGACATCCTCGACCAGGGCTACACCAACACATTCCGCATTCAGCCCAATGCCTCGGCAATGGGATCTCAAGGTGCACTGTTTCTCAAGGAACTTACTGATGCAGAAGGCATCGAGGTTTCCAAGATTGCGATGCTTCATGAGCAGTCCGCCTTCGGCACCAGCGTCTACGAAGCCTTCAACAAGGCGGCAGCAGGTTACGGCTGGACAGTTGAACCCGTCATTTCTTACGATGCTTTCGGTGTTACCGACCTCACGACAGAAATGACTACCGTTAAGGCGGCCAAACCTGACGTCATTGTCGTCACCGGATATTACGGCGATGGAGTTCTTGCAACCGAGGCTATCTCGGCAGTTAATCCAGGCGCCAAGTTGATTTACGGAATCGCACAAGGCGCATTCGACAACCCAAGTTACCCCGGTGACGTTGCCGGTGCGGGCGAAGGCTTCTTCAACGTGAACTACCACCTTGACGTCACTAATCCAACAACATTGGATATCGCAAATCGCTTTGAAACTTCATATGGCGAGCCGATGAAGACGTCAGCAACTCACTCGTACGAGGCCGTCCGCGTTATTGCTAATGCACTTGAGCAGTCTTGCTCCGGTGATCCCATTGCATTGCGCGATGCAATCGCAGCCACCGACTTGGAATCCATTCTGGCAACGGTAGGAAATATCCAATTCGATGAGACCGGCGAGAATGTCAATGGAAGCCCCATTGTCATGCAGGTCCAAGACGATGCTGTTGTTCAGGTCTACCCAGCCAATATCGCTGAGGCAGATCCACGCTTTCCCTAAGTGCTAGTCAAAAATCGTGATGGGTTCGGGCAAGTAGTCGCCGAACCCATCACGCTCCACCATTTGAGAGGAAAATGTGGTGAGTACCCAAACCACCGCTAGCGCGGATTCAGCGGTGTCTCGCGGCTGGCAATTGCCACCGAACGCAAAACCGATTCTGGTCGCAATCGCAATCGCCATATTAGTTTTCTTCTTAGCCTACCTTCGCACTGACGGCAGTAGCCTCATCTTGACCCAAGCGCTTGTCACTGGACTCATGGCTGGGGGTGTTTATGGCCTCGTTGCACTGGGCCTAACTCTCATCTTCGGGGTGCTTCACGTCATCAACTTTGCGCAAGGCGCTCTCGTGACTCTAGGTATGTACGTCACTTACGTTGTAGCCAATGACCTTGGCTGGAATCCGTACCTCACACTTTTCATCAGCATTCCATTACTCTTTGCATTTGGCGCACTCGTTCAAAAAATTATGATCAATCGAAGCATGGGTGAGGAGCATGCCAACACGCTCTTACTCACACTGGCACTCGGTCTCCTCATTGAGAACGCGTTGCTCTTGACCTTTGGCGGGAACCCACAATCCGTTCGCACCGGACAGGAAACTGTTTACAACATTTTCGGAGCAGTAGCCACTCAGTCCCGGTTGATTGCCTTTGGTGGCGCACTAATTCTGGCTCTGCTGCTCTTCTTCATGTTGCAACGCACTTCAATTGGCACTGCAATCCGTGCGGTTGCCTCCAACCCCACCGGTGCACGTCTCGTGGGTGTAAACACGAGTCGGATCTATGTGATCACTTTCGCCATCGGTGCAGCCTGTGCCGGTGCAGCCGGAACTCTCGTTGCACCAATAGTCTCAATAACCCCGGTCGCCGGTGAAGTTTTTAACATCACCGCCTTCGTCATTGTTGTGCTTGGTGGTTTGGGCAAAGTTCTCGGTGCATTATTCGGTGGCTTGATCGTTGGTCTCGCGGAGCAGTTCGGTGGTATTCTCTTTCCCGATCAAAGCAATCTGCTTGGCGTGTTCATCGTTTTTGTTCTCATCCTGTTCCTGCGCCCACAAGGCCTATTTTCGAGCAACTCATAGAGGGATGACATGGCAGATAAATTGATTCAAACCATTCCTTCGCCCATTAAATCCCGGCGATTTTTTGACGGTAACATGATTGCTCTCCTCATCATTATTATGGTCGCAATCCCCGTGCCCCTACTCCTCCAAGCCGGCCAAGAGTCCGTAGCTATCCGGATTGTTATTTTTGCCATACTCGGTCTTTCTTGGAATATCATGAGCGGGTTTGGGGGCATGTTTTCGTTTGGCCATGCAGCATATTTTGGTCTGGGTGCGTACACTTCCTCAATTCTTCTGGTCAATTTTGGGATTAGCCCATGGATTGGGATGGCTGCAGGAATGGTCGTTGCCGCCATTTACGGCGTGCTGGTCGGGTGGCTTTGTTTTCGATATAAATTAAAAGGAACTTACTTCGCCCTTGCAACTTTTGCGTTCGCCGAAATGCTACGCATTCTCGTGCAGAGCGCACAGGCGGTCAATGCTTCAGTTGGATATAACGTACCCTTAATTAAGGGATCAAGTTGGTGGTACATGCAGTTCCCCGCTGGCAGTTCAAACTACTTCTGGCTCGGATTGATCCTTCTGGCTGGTTGTCTGCTGGCGACTATTTTGTTCGCGCGCTCTAAGACGGGTAAATTCGCCGTGGCAATCCGAGAGGATGAGGGCGCCGCCTCGTCAATCGGCATCCCTGTGCTGCGATACAAACTCACCGTAATTTCTATCAGTGCCGCGATGGGAGCCGTCGCTGGCGTTTTCTATACCCAGTTTTACCTATTCATTGACCCTGATTTGGCTTTTGGCGCCTATCGCTCTATTGAGGCCATCTTGATTCCCGTAGTGGGAGGAATCGGCACTATCTGGGGGCCTTTGGTAGGTTCCCTGCTACTTGCACCATTAAATGACATCACTGCAGCAATTCTGCGCAACCCGCCACCATTTCTCGACTTCATGCAGGGTCAATCCGGACTTGACGTCATGCTATACGCCGTATTAATTATCGTCGTGATTCTCTTCCTGCCCAAAGGCGTTTTTGGAACAATCAAGGACAAGGTGAAGCGCAGATGAATCCCATTGTTTCGGTTGAACATTTGAGCAAATCATTTGGAGGACTCCGCGCCGTTCATGACGTCACGTTCAGTGTCGAACAAGGAATAGTTTTGGGTATTATCGGTCCGAACGGTGCAGGTAAGACGACGCTCTTTAACTGCATGGCAGGCTTATTCCCACCAACCTCAGGCACGGTGCATTACGAGGGTGTAGATGTCACCGGGTGGTCTGATGCACAGTTGGCGCGGGCCGGAATGGTCCGCACTTTTCAGTTGATGCGACCTTTTGGGTCCATGACCGTGTTGGACAATGTCGCCGTTGCCGCCGCCGCGCGAGGGGCTAATGAACGCGAGTCACTGCAACAGGCATGGGAGATCTTGCAGCAAGTTGGACTGGACCACTACGCCACTCGAACATCGAAGGACCTCCCAACCGCGGGCCTTAAGCGACTGGAGTTGGCGCGGGCCATGGCCTTGCAACCTAAAGTTTTACTACTCGACGAAGTACTTGCAGGCCTTGTGCCCACTGAAAGACAACCGGTGATCGAACTGCTTTTATCAATACGTGATAACGGTGTAACACTGCTCTTTGTTGAGCACGTGATGCAGGCTGTCATGGCATTGTCCGACAAAGTCCTTGTTCTCAATCACGGCGAAATGTTGGCTTATGGAACACCCAATGAAGTTGTTAATAACCCGGAAGTTGTTGAGGCCTATCTGGGAGATGAGGTGCGAAATGCTGACTCTTAATAATGTGACCGCCGGATATGGATCCCTTCACATCCTCCACGGTGTTACTTTTTCGGTGAATCAGGGCGAAATTGTGGCGCTGTTGGGTGCCAACGGTGCCGGTAAAACCACAACCTTACGTGTGATTTCTGGACTCGTCGATGCACAAGGTGGTTCAGTGGTCTTTAACGGCCAAGACATTACAAATACGCGCAGCGACAAGCGAGTCGGAATGGGCTTAGTCCAAGTTGCTGAAGGTCGCGAATTATTTGGCACACTCACGGTTGAGGAGAACCTGATTATGGGCGCTTGGACCGCAAGCCACGCGGATCGCCAGGAGACAATGGTTGAGGTGCTCGACCTATTTCCAATTCTTGCCGAGCGCAGTAAGCAGAGAGCAGAGACCATGAGTGGGGGGCAACAACAGATGCTAGCCATCGGTCGTGCACTTATGGCTCGGCCTAGCTTGCTGATGCTCGACGAACCCAGTATCGGATTAGCGCCTAAGCTCGTCAATCAAGTCTTGGAATCGGTCCAGCGCATCCGTGCGTCCGGAGTAACAATCCTTATTGTCGAGCAGAATGCAGCTGCAACTCTTGCTATCAGTGATCGGGCGTATGTCATGGAATCTGGAGCCATTGCATTCGAAGGTCAAGGCACTCATCTACTCAACGATGATCGCGTTCGTCGAGCCTACCTAGGTCTGTAGTGCACACACCAACAATTTGGGCGGTGGAGCAACTAGGATCATGGGTTTCACACCTGCAATGGTCTGATGTTCCAGCCGACGTAGCCGAGCGACTGCAATTCATCTGGGCAGATTACTTGACCGTGGCTAGCGCCGGTGCTCAGTTGCCTGAGTACCAGGCTTTACTCAATGCATGGCCACTTCCGCTCGGACCTGTGCCGATTCCTGGTACTAATTTTTTTACGACAGCCGAGACCGGTGCCTGGATAATTGGTGCGACCGGAGTCTCTCTTGAGCAAGACGAAGGTAACAAATTTGCCAAGGGACACCCTGCCGCACACGTGCTTCCTGCAGTTCTTGCTTTGGGGATTTCAATAGGAGCTACGGGAGAAGCCTGTGCCCTTGCGGTCGCCGCCGGTTATGAGGTCGCCGCCCGCTTCGGCAGAGCAACGACTCCTAACCCTGGCGTGCACCCTCACGGGAACTGGGGAGTCGCAGCAGCCGCAGCCGGCTGTTCCAAATTATTGGGTCTTGATGCTATTGCAACAGCGGCGGCTATCGATCATGGCAGCGGCATGGGCATTGCTGGTCACTTCTCTAGCGCTATCGATGGCAACCTGGTGCGCAACTCTTGGATGGGAGCCGCACAGATGTCAGGCATTGCATCTGCCTACCTAGCTGCCGCCGGTTCGGCAAGGAATACCGGCACAGCCGCTGATTCACTGGGTAAAATTCTGGGGACCTGGGATCCGGCCGTGCTCACGGAACAACTTGGAGAGCGATGGGATGCCCGGAGCAACTACTTCAAAATACATGCGGCCTGTGCTTTCACACATCCACCAATTGACGCGATAATCGAGCTAACTGCCCAACACCCTGAACTATCTTCAACCCCCGTCAGCGAGTTTGTCAGTTTTGAAATAGACACCCACTATCTTGCGGTAGGACTTTCGGATGCACAGCCAGCATCCCGGTTAAGCGCCATGTTTTCTATTCCCTTTGTGTCCGCTGTTGCGTTACGTGAGGGTCACGTAACGCCCGTTCAGCATGGAGAAGACCGTCTCAACAATAAGGAAATTCTGGAATTGGCCGGATTGATTTCAGTTCGCCATGATCCTTCTTTGAGTGCACGCCTACCCTCAGAGCGAGCTGCAAGAGTAAGAATCACCCTGACGAATGGAATCACGCATGAAACAGAGGTACCCAATCCCATCGGTGACAGTGAATTCGCACCGTTGAGCCGTGACGACCTCGTCATAAAAGGCGAATGTCTAATTAGCCCTCAGTTAGTGCGCAATATCTGGCTATTCGCAGATCGACTGCCCACAGCCCCATCTATTTTTGATTTATTGCACCTACTCACCCTCAACACCCAAGGAGAAAACCCATGAGAGTTCTCGCGGTTACACCTATCCATGTTGGCACCGATGAACTGGCACGCCGCCAGGAACGCTATGACAGGTTATCCCCTTCAAATATTGAGGTCACGCTCGTCGACCTACCTGATATCGCACCCCGCTCACTCAATTCAGATGCTGATGTTCACAGTAGCGACACCTACGTTGCCGAGGTCATCAAAAACTCGCGTGAAGGGTACGACTTGGTCCTCCCTGATTGCGTGCTCGATCCCGCATTCAAGCCAAGTGACGATGAAGGAATCCGGGGTTTGTTGCATCAAGCGGTTACATCCATAGCCTCAAATGGAGAGCCATTTGGTGTGATTGTGCGTAACGAAGCCATAGCAAAAGAGTTGCGTCGAAGATTGGTCGAATACGGGATGGATTCATCACTTGTCGATGTCCAAATCATGGACCTACCCTTCGAAGCCGTGACGAATCATGAAATGTGGAACGCGGCGATGACGCAAGCCGTTATAGCTCTTGGAGTCCGAGGTGCACGCAGTGTGATAAATGGTTGCTCAGCGATTGATGTTGATGAGGAAGACTTAGGAGTTCGAGTCGTGGACCCCACGCAAGTAGCACTCTTACGCCTCGCTGAAGAGTCGCCATGACTGACGTTGATCTGATCGTTGCTGGTGCTGGCGGCGGTCTCGCAGGAGCACTTCGTGCAGCAGAACTTGGAGCACACGTCCTACTTATCGACTCGAGTCCCAACTTCATGAGAGGGAACAACACTTCCATGTCGACTGCGATGTTTCCCGGAGCAGGGAGTCGCTGGCAACGGGAGCTGGGATTAGAGGATTCCCCGGAAACGTTCACCCGCGATATTATGAAAAAAACACTGTGCACCGCGGACCCCCTAACCACAAAAACACTAACCGAAGTCAGTGCTGAACTCGTTGAGTGGATGGCTGATAGTCAAGGCGTTGATTTTTCTTTGGTAACAGATTTTCACTACCCAGGTCACTCCGTTCATCGCTGTCACACAATTCAAGGGCGAAAAGGTGATCGAGTGCTGTCTCACCTTTTTGCTAGGGTCGACTCCAACCAATTAATTGACATTATGGTGCCCGCTCGGCTCGATCAGGTTAATCACGTTGGAGATAGCCTCGTGGCCATTTTGGAAACTCCTGATGGTGCACGGGAAGAGATCACCGCTCGAAGTGTGCTAATGGCCACCAATGGGTTTGGTGCAAATCAAGAAATGGTGCGGCGATTCATTCCTGAAATTAGTGGTGCGGTTTATCACGGGAGTGACGCATCACAAGGTGATGCCCTACGAATCGGTTCTGCCCACGGCTCCTCTGGGGCATTCCTCAACTCTTATCAAGGACATGCCGCTCTTGCAGTCCACGGCTCCACACTGGCGGGCTGGGCCACGATCATGCATGGTGCAATCTTGGTGAACATCAATGGGGAGCGCTTCGGTGATGAAACTCGGGGATACAGCGAATACGCTGCCATGCTGGCATCCCAACCTTCAGCTCGCGGTTGGCTGATTCTTGACCAACGAATCCATCAGGCATGCCTTGCATTCCGCGACTACCAAGAAACTGTAGAAAGTGGTGCCCTGCGCACCACCGATAATGTTGCCGATCTTGCAGCAATAATTGAAGTCGATCCAACCGTTCTCGCGGAGACTCTTGTGGTCGCTGACGCTAGCGCAACACATTCAACACCTGATCCTTTCGGGCGGGCGACGTTCGAGAAGCCACTGAGCGCACCATATGTGGCCATTAAAGTTCAGCCTGCCCTTTTTCACACACAAGGAGGTCTACTCGTGAATGAGAATGCACAGGTTTTACGTGATGATGGCACTATCGTCTCTGGCCTCTATGCCGCTGGCGGGGCAGCAGCAGGTATTTCTGGGTACGGGGCAGATGGGTATCTTGCTGGCAACGGTCTGCTCAGTGCATTCGGACTTTCCTACATTGCAGGTCAGGCTGCGGCTAGAAACACTTGATTAACCCGATTACAAGGCGCATGCTTTTAGCGTGTATCTAGAGCACTAATCTTCGTAGCAGCGACACTCGGCTTTTCGGCTTCTCTTGTACTATCCACCCACACACTGCGCATCGGTGAAACTTCGTTCGAAGAATTCTTGCTGAGCATCAAGCGGTGGCATCGCGTTTCGGTCGCGCCTGAGAATATCCAACATGCGAACCCCAAAAAGATCACCACACTCAATAAAAAGAGTGCGCTTGTCGCCAAATGCTGCGTAAAAACTGCTGCGACCAATATCCATTGCCTTGATAAGGCTTCGCAGGAATGAACAGAGGAAACTCTTTCCCCATCAGGTTCCGTAAAACTCATGCACCACATTACATTGGTTGAGCCCACTACCGAGATTTCGTAATGCAACTCGCGCACTTGATGATTCAACTGCCAAGAGCCGAACGACGCCCTAATATTCGAGGATGTTGAAACGCACGCTAGGAAAATCAGGACTTGAAGTCAGCGCGGTTGGGCTCGGCTGCATGCCAATGTCGGCGTTCTATGGGACACCGGATATCGATGAAGCAAATTCCACACTGGAACTCGCAATTGATCTCGGTGTCACTTTTTGGGATACCGCCGAGGTCTACGGTTCGGGCGCGAATGAGGAACTCATCGGGCGGACTTTGAAGCGCCATCGAGACAAGGTTGTCATTGCCACAAAGTTCGGTGTCGAGCCGAACTACGTGATGACCGGGCGTCCTGAGAATGCCGCCAAAGCAATCGAGGGCAGTCTGCGTCGGCTCCGCACCGACTGGATCGACCTTTGGTATCTGCATCGCGTTGACCCATCCGTCCCGATTGAGGAGACCGTAGGAGCGATGGCCGACATTGTCGCAACGGGCAAGGTTCGGCACATCGGACTGTCCGAGGCCAGTGTTGATTCCCTGCGACGGGCTCACGCCGTGCATCCGATCGCAGCACTTCAGAGCGAGTGGTCTTTGTGGTCGCGGGTGATTGAGCCCGAAGTACTGCCGGTTGCCCGTGAATTGGGGATCGGGATCGTGCCGTACAGCCCACTGGGTCGAGGTCTGATAACCGGCAGTATCAACAATCTCGATCAACTACCCGAAAGCGACCATCGTCGTAACAGTCCCCGTTTTGCCAGCGGGAATTTCGAACACAACAAAGACCTTGTCACCCAGTTCGCAGCCATTGCCACAGACCTTGGTTGCACATCCAGCCAACTGGCGATTGCATGGCTCCTGACCCAAGGCGATGACGTTGTCCCCATCCCGGGCACCAAGCGTCGATCATATTTAAGTGAAAATGCCGCAGCCGTAGATGTCCCACTCAGCACTGAACTCGCCACGCAGATCGCCGATCTCATGAGCGATGTCGCTGGCGACCGCTACGGGTGGGACCACACCTACGGTGACAGCCCGGCCCTTGGAACAACATCAGGCTGAGTGTGCTTTCGCACCAGCCCTGTGACTGATCGCATTGTGGCCGAAAGCACAATGTCGTACATATGTCCTCCTGGTTTCCGGTACTTCTTATCTACACTTTTGACCGAAATTCACCTTGGACTTATGCATTGTCTGAAAATTGGAACAAATTGACTGAACCTTTGTTACACCGGTCTCTTTCAAAAACAGGTGTGCAAGCCAATCTGCGCTACTTGGCTTGCCAGGGTGTGGCGGATTACCGGAGTCCCCCGTCGTTGCTGGGAACTCGCTGACATACTGACGCTATGTCCATCCTTGATCTCTTTCGCGTCGACGGGAGGGTAGCCGTTGTGACCGGCTCCGGCCGTGGAATCGGCCGCGCCATCTGCTTGGCACTGGCCGATGCCGGCGCGGACGTCGTCATCACGAGTCGACGTTCTGCCGAAGTCGCTGAGGTTGCCGCTGAGGTCCGTGCGCGGGGCCAACGAGCACTAGAACTCCCTGGCGATCTACGTGAGCCGGGGATGCCGGCCCGACTGGCTCAAGCAGCGGTTGACCAACTCGGGCGTCTGGACATCTGGGTCAACAATGCAGGTGGCACCGATGATGCCCACGTACAGCCGCTCACCGTCACTACCGACGAGCAGATGCGCGATATGTTCGAGTTGAACTTGCTTGCAGCCTTTGCGGGCTCACGTGAGGCAGCACTTCGGATGACCAATGGCGGCGCCATCGTAAACGTCAGCTCGGGTGCCGGCATGCGTGCAGCCCCGAATACCGGGGCTTATGCGGCGTCTAAGGCGGCCTTGCTCAACCTGACGCAGACGATGGCCGCAGAAGTTGCATCACAAGGTATTCGGGTCAACGCAATCTCTCCGGGTATCGTGCCGACGGAGTCATTTTTTCGGGTACTTCAGTTCACTGAAGACGACTTGGAAAAACTGGCCACGACGGTTCCCCTCGGTCGTCTAGGCAAACCCGAGGACATGGCGGCTGCCGTCTTATATTTCACGTCACCGGCATCGGGCTGGGTCACGGGCCAGAATTTATTGATTGGCGGGGGTCGCGACGGCGGGCGTTCGGTCGAGCATCGCTAGTTTCAAACGTAATGGGGGTAACGGTTCGCACCTTCAGCAGACACATTCCGGTTCAGTCGGAAAATGAAACAGCTCAGGGCCCACCCGAAGGTAGACCCTGAGTCAGTCGACGTATCGACTTTCGTAGCGGGGACAGGATTTGAACCTGTGACCTCTGGGTTATGAGCCCAGCGA
>JAFMCP010000119.1 GCA_017857705.1 Candidatus Nanopelagicales bacterium | reverse complement strand
TAAGGCGCAAGTGGGCTACGCCAATTGTGACGCTTGAAATCCAAATAGTCTTTAATAAGTGGCCAACTGGTGCGAGCTTGAATCTGAGGCTTGAAGTTGAATCCCAGGGCAGCTAGATCACTATTGGCAGATTTAATGTCGGCTAAATAAGGCCGGTATAGCTTGGTAATTGTTTTACTGGGGATCCGGTAGGTACCCACAAATGCCCGTGACTCACTCGCTAACCGCAATCGGTGAAAGTGATACATCACGGCATCAGCTGCATCAAAATCCACTGCATTCCATGGGGCTTGTGTTTTTTCAACGCCTTCTAAAACGTGCACAATCTCAGGGAAGTCCTGGGTCCACGTGTCCAAGTATTTTTGGTCACCGAACCTATCGGGTTCTGCTAAGGCGTAACACCAGTCCAAACACTTCGCTTGCCAGTCCTTGCGGAGTTCACGTGAACCATCTCGATTAAACGGCATGAATTGAACGCAGTAAATACCAAAACGAATATTGGCTGCATGCTCGGTTGAATAAGCGTGTGGAGTAATCAGTGAATGTGCGCCGGCCGAATCCATTTCCGCAAGTAGGTCAGAAGGTGAGCGAGTGAACCAAATATCTGAATCAAGATAGGTGACGCGTTGAATATTTGGGTCTCGGTCAAAAACAAAATCGATGCTGAACGGTGTCAGGGTCCAGCAGTATTCGGCGATTGAGCGAGTCTTTTTTACTTCACGAAGTTCAGGCGTTTCAACACTTTCTAGCGGTAAAAGAGAAACATGTTCCAAACCAAGTTCGGTAATTGCCCGCTCTGTTGCTGTGTCCATGCAGATCACCCAGAGGTGAAAATCCCCGCCGTGACGAACCAGTGACTTATGTAAAGCAATCCCATTGGGCAGAAAAGTGGAATCAAACAGAGTGACGAAATGTTCGGTCATGAATTCAGGAACCCTGTGGAACAAATGAATTAACGGCAGAAATGACAGCACCAACTTCAGGGTCGGTTAACTGAGGCTGGCACGGCAATGACAGGCAGGTCTGCGCATGCCGGTGGGCATGTGGAAGACCCTTTGGGTCGGTCGCAATTCCCGCCAAAGCCACTTGGTGATCCGCAGAGATGGGGTAGTGGATCAGGGTCTCGACCCCTTGGTCTCGCAAATGGCCTTGGAGTTGATCGCGGCGGTCGGTTGTCACGGCAAAGAGGTGATACACGTGCTCGCTTGGATGCAAAGGAGCCGCTAGCAGTGTGACAGCCGGATTATCTATTTCGAGCAAATAACGAGCGGCGATTTCTTGCCGGCGCTGAGTAAATGAGTCCAGGTAACCAAGACGAACCTGAAGCAGCGCAGCCTGCAATTCGTCGAGCCGACTATTCATGCCAACCACAGAGTGCTCGTACCTGTTGGTTTGACCGTAATTCCGCAACATTCGAGCCTGTTCGGCAATGTCCGCACTGTTAGTCACCAGCGCCCCGGCGTCTCCAATTGCCCCAAGGTTTTTGGTGGGGTAGAAACTAAATGCACCGGCAACGCCAAATGAGCCGCAGGAAGTCCCCGCCTCTTTAGCTCCGTGGCTCTGGGCGCAGTCTTCAATGAGGGCAATCCCTAGGGAATCACAGAGTGACACCCAGGCCGCCATATTTCGAACTTGACCGTAAATGTGAACCAGAATCACTGCACGTGTTTGTTCGGTGACGCAACGCTGAACACTTTCTGGGTCCAGCAACCCGGTTGTGGGGTCAATGTCGGCAAGAACAGGCGTTGCACCAGATCGCAGAATCGCTAGAACGGTGGCAACAGCAGTCATGGGTGTCGTGATTACTTGGTCACCGGGACCAATACCTAAAGACCGCAAAATAATTTCAAGAGCGTCTAGGCCGTTTGCAACACCAACGGCATGCTCGATCCCGCAATAGTCCGCCCATTGGGACTCAAACTCGACGACCTGTCCACCGAGCACGTAGTAGTGGGACTCGAGAACTTTTCGAGTGGCCACAAGTTCGGCTTCGATTATTTCGGGGGGTTCTTGGCTAAACCCGTTCATGGAAATCACAATTGTTCCTCAATCATTCCAGTACTCTGCCGAATTTTTCCGGTAAAAATCAAGTGTTCTCTCAAGTCCCTCAGTTAACGCCACCGTGGGTTTCCAGCCTAACTCCCGCTCGATCATTGCGGTGTCTGCGTAGTAGTCCCCAATATCGATCTTTTTTCGTTCAACTGGAAATGGAACCAGTTCATAACGCGCCCCGGGCACAGCGGCGCATACCAGTTTCGCGAGATCCTCGAGGGAAATAATTTCACTGCTTCCCAGGTTGAACACTTTTCCTTCAGCCTCGGTTGAGGTCGCCGCCAAAATCAACGCGTCAACGCAGTCATCAATGTAGTTAAAGTCGCGCAGTTGTTTACCGTCTCCAAAGACCTGGATCACTTCGCCGGTGAGAGCTTGTTTGATCCAAATCCCCAAAAATGTTTGCCGGGCATCTTTGACCCGCATTCCCGGCCCGTACGTGTTCGTTAGTCGCAAAGCCGAGGCTGGAATCCCGTACACATCTTGATACAGCAGGTGGTACCACTCGCCGGCAAGTTTGTTTATTCCGTTGACATCAACCGGGCGGATTGGATGCGACTCGGTGACGGGTAGAAAATCAGGTTTGCCGTAAAGCTGACGGGTACTGGCAAAGACAACCCGTGCGGTCGGGTTCTGGGCCCGGCAGGCTTCAAGGATGGAAAGTTGGGCGTCAGCGTTAATTGCCAGGTCGGTGTGCGGGTCTGTCATGGAGTCCATGTGGCTGGTTTGCCCGGCCAGATTGAAAATAAAGTCTGAACCAGGCACCAGATTGTCAATCAAGGTTCGGTCTCGAATGTCGCCCACGTGAATGGTGACTTTGTCCTTGAAATCGACCACATTGAACCAATTGCCCCCGTACTCAGGCACCAGATTGTCCACCAAAGTGACACTTGCTCCCGCGCCAACGAGAGTGCGGGCCACATGGGAGCCAATAAAGCCCAAACCACCTGTAATCAAGACCTGTGCCCCAGAGAATTCGGTGAGGGGACTTGTGACCATGGTGAGCAGCGTAACGTGATCTATGCTCATGGCGTGTCAAGCGATCATGCTCCGGTGGTGCTCTTCGCCTACCGGCGCCCAGATCACCTCACATCGGCACTGGCCTCCCTCAGTTCAAATCCGGCAGCTAAAGACACCAGCCTGACCATTTACTGCGACGGCCCCAAGAACCCAGCGGACACCCAATTGGTTGAGCAAACCCGAGCAGTCGCAAAATCTGCCCAAGGATTCAGGCAACTCACAGTGATTGAGCGTGTGGAAAACCTCGGTCTTGCTAAATCAGTCATTTCCGGGGTCACCAAAGCACTAGAAACTAGCGAGAACGTGATTGTGATGGAAGACGACCTTGTGGTCTCTACCGACTTCTTGGACTACATGAACCAAGGCCTTGAGCTCTACAAAAACAACGAAGAAGTGATCAGTATTCACGGTTACATGTATGCCATTCCAGCAACTTTGCCCCAAACTGTTTTCCTGAGAGGCGCAGACTGTTGGGGCTGGGCCACCTGGCGCCGCGGTTGGGAAATCTTTGAACCCGACTCAAAAAAACTTCTCAAGGAATTAGATAAATCACCCGACCGTGCACTGTTTGACTTCAATGGCGCATTCCCTTACCGACAAATGCTCAAAGACCAAGCCGCCGGAACAATCGATTCGTGGGCAATCCGCTGGTATGCATCTGCATTCCTTGCCAACAAGCTCACCCTTTACCCAGGGCAGTCACTAGTGGAAAACATTGGCCAAGAGGGAAGCGGTACACATTCTGAATCAGCCACATCGCATGAAGTGCAGGCAAGCGCGATTAACCTGCCACTAGATATCGTCGAGGTGCGAGAATCAGAATTGGCTCGTGAGACAGTTTCACAGACACTCTTGGCTGCCCGAAACGATTCGACGAATCCAATAAAGAAACTACTATCAAAAATCCAGACTTTGAGTCAGAGAAGTACCTGATGAACGAGAAACTTCATGTCAATCAATGGCGCGTTTTGTTTTTTTCGCCAAATGCGGGTTTATGGCAGTCCAGTCAATTGGAACATGAG
>JAFMCP010000025.1 GCA_017857705.1 Candidatus Nanopelagicales bacterium | reverse complement strand
GGTGTCTCCGATGGACTGGTTTCTAATACCGCACTCGTCATGGGATTTGCCGGAGCGAGTTTAAACGGCTCCCTTGACAACAGCACTGTTCTTTTTGCAGGGCTAGCCGGTCTGCTTGCGGGAGCGTTCTCCATGGCGGCGGGTGAGTACGTCAGTGTGGCTAGCCAGCGTGACCTATTCCAGCGTGAAATTGAGAAGGAAGCCATCGAGCTGCGAGATAAACCTGAAGAAGAAGCGAAAGAACTCGAACTTATTTACCGGGCTAAAGGACTCGATAGAGCCCAAGCAAAAGCCGTGTCGGACAAAATCATGTCCGATCCCAAAACTGCCCTAGACACATTGGCCCGTGAAGAACTAGGGCTGAATCCCGATGAACTCGGTTCACCTGTCAGAGTCGCCATGTCAAGTTTTATTGCATTCACCATCGGTGCGAGCGTTGCAGTTATTCCCTATGTTTTCCTGCAAGGTTCGGCTGCATTTTTCACCGCAATTGTTGCGGCCGTGATAGCACTGTGCGTCGTTGGCGGCCTTGTTGGAAAGTTCTCCGGTCGAGGAATTGTCTTTAGTGCAATGCGTCAATTGATGTGGGGGGCGGGCGCTGCCGGTGTCACCTACCTTGTTGGTTCAATCATCGGTGTTAACACAGGCTAATGAGCCATTTGTGATGGAAAATCTCGATTCCTTGATCACCCGCATGCAGGCTGCGTCAGGGGACCTGGGAACGCTAGCGGTGAAGCGAATGGAAATTTTTCCCTGGTACCGGGAACTCAGCGCCGATCAGCGTGCTTGGGTTGCCGTAGTTGCCCAGGCTGGCATCGGCGCATTCATGAAGTGGTACTCCGATTGGGCAGAATCACCGGACACCACGGTCCCAAAACTCACAACTGACGTATTCGGGGCAGCACCACGTGAACTTGCCCGCGTAATTTCCCTTGAACAAACAGTTGAACTGGTGCGCACCACCATCGATGCAGTGGAAAGCCAACTCGATACTTTCCTGACCGGCGAAGATCTAGCCCATGCCCGTATAGCAACTTTGCAGTACTCCCGTGAAGTCGCATTTAGTGCCGCCGAAGTGTACGCGCGGGCAGCTGAGGCACGAGGAGCCTGGGATGCCCGCTTGGAAGCACTAATTCTTGATGCCTTGATTCGAAGTGACATTGATAGTGAAATTCTCAGCCGGATTGCCGCCCTTGGCTGGTCCCAAGATCGACCGGCACTTGTCTTGGCCGGATCACCACCGGATTCAGACAATCAGGAATCCCTTTCAGTGATGCGCCGAGCCGCCAGAAGTCACTCCCTGGACCTACTCACTGGAATTCACGGGCCCGTGATGTTGGTAATTATTGGCGGTGCCGGTCTGGACCCACACGTATCCCACCGGCTGATGACCCCCTACTTCGGCCCAGGCCCCGTCGTAGTTACTGAGTCGGTCAACGGACTGGCAGAACTAGGAGTTGCCGCCCGAATGTGCGTTTCCGGGGTCGCAGCGGCGCGGGCATGGCCCGATGCTCCACGTCCGGTATTCGCCGGGGAACTACTTGCCGAGCGAGCACTCATGGGTGAGGTCAATGCCCGCTCACAGATCATCGAAAATATTTTTAACCCGCTCAATTCTGACCCCAATTTGCGGGATACCGCTGAGAGTTACCTAGAAAATGGGCAGTCCCTTGAGGCGAGCGCTCGAGCTCTTTTTGTCCACGCCAACACGATTCGCTACCGAATCAAAGGAATCAGTGAATTGATCGGTTACGACCTCACCGATCCACGGGATGCATTTACTGTCCGGCTGGCTCTGGTTTTCGGCCGAATCAATCAGAATATGTAAGGTATTGTAGGTTTCCTACAAGGATCTAGGCAAAATCTTGGTGCCAAGGCAACGAGAGTTGGCGGTTATCTACGTAAAGGTAGGCACGTGCTTGTTGTTGTAGCGCCCGGACAGGGCACCCAGACTCCCGGATTCCTCACCCCTTGGCTCGACGTTCCCGGCGTCGCTGAGCGCCTTAATTGGCTCTCACTCGTGAGCGGGGTGGATCTGCTCGCACATGGGACCACCTCCGACTCTGACACCATCCGAGACACGGCTATTGCCCAGCCACTCATTGTTGGCGCTGGCTTGGTGACTCTTTTGAGCCTGTTCCCCCACCCCTCGGCCGCGTTTGCATCCATTGGCGCTGGCGCCGGGCACTCTGTTGGTGAAATCACCGCGGCCGTTGGTGCCGGCGTTCTCACCGCAGAACAAGCCATGGTCTTCGTTCGCGAGCGCGGTAAAGCAATGGCCAAAGCTTCTGCAGTTACCGCGACCGGCATGGCGGCGGTCCTTGGTGGGAAGCAAGAAGATGTCATTGCTGCAGCTACGCAAGCCGGATTGACCTGCGCGAACATCAATGGGGCTGGTCAAATCGTCGTTGCAGGGACAACCGCGCAACTTGAAAGCTTCGTGGCACCAGAGGGTGCGCGAGTTCGAGCATTGGAAGTTGCCGGTGCATTTCACACCGAACACATGGCAAGTGCCAGCGCAACGTTGGGCCGGATTGGCAACGCGATGAGTACCCATGATCCCCGAATTCGTTTGATTTCAAATGCTGACGGTCAAGTTGTTCACGACGGCCGTGCAGTTGTTCGTCGTTTGGTTTCCCAGGTTGCTCAACCCGTTCGTTGGGACCTCTGCATGCAAACAATGCTTGACCTAGGTGTCACCGCCATGATTGAAATCCCACCTGCGGGCACACTGACGAACCTGGCCAAGCGTGCAATGCCCGAAGTGGAGACCCTTGCACTTAAAACACCTGATGACCTCCCCGCAGCTTGGAAGTTGATCGAAAAACATGGAGTGAAATCAACAATTGAAACTAGTCCCACCTGGCGACTCATAATTTCACCCGCGAAAGGGATTTTCACAGCAGCGAACATCACATTCGCCGAAGGAGATTCACTCCAGCCCAATGTCCACATTGGATCAATTCAAACTTCACGCGAACTCATTCCGATTCATGCACCGCATGGTGGCGTCGTGATTGAGTGGCTTGTCCATAGCGGTGATCCGATTTCCCCCGGCGCGCCATTGCTTCGTTTGCACCCAACAGCACAGCCTGCCTAGTAATCCGACCCATAGCCAACTAACTGCCCATATAGAAAAAGGGAAAACATGCCAACGCTTAACACTGTAACCGGCGCCAAGCATGCACGTATTTATTCGGTAGGCACCTACCGTCCCAGGCGCGTCGTCACTAATGCCGAGGTGTGCGAACTCATCGATTCATCTGATGAATGGATACGTGAGCGATCCGGGATCACCGAGCGGCGGTGGGCTGGCGAGGGCGAATCAGTTGTTTTCATGGCTGCTGAAGCAGCAAAAGTTGCTATTGAGCGGGCCGGGATTTCCGCGTCAGATATCGGACTGATCATGCTGGGAACCGTTTCGCACCCCTACGCATTTCCATCCGCCGCCGTTGAGGTTGGTGAACTCATCGGTGCTCGTGGCGCCCCTGCATTTGATTTCTCCGCAGCATGTGCTGGTTTTTGTTACGGAGTCGGAATGGCTTCCGACCTCGTCCGTGGCGGCAGCGCGAAATATGTTCTGGTGATTGGTGTGGAGCGCCTCACCGACCTTGTAGACAAATATGATCGTGGTACATCATTTATTTTTGCCGATGGTGCCGGCGCTGTTGTCATTGGTCCGTCTGAGACCACAGGGATTGGACCTATCGTGTGGGGTGGTGACGGAAGCCAGAAAGATGCAATCACGGTGAGCGCATCACTGACCGACTACCGAGATGGTCTCGTTACCGAGTACCCCACGGCAGTCATGGCCGGCCAACAAGTATTCCGTTGGGCTGTGGGTGAAATGCCGAAAGCAATCAACCAAGCCCTCGACATTGCTGGCATCACCGCCCAAGACCTGGACGTCTTCATTCCACATCAGGCCAATAATCGAATCACTGACGCCCTAGTTCGCGCGCTGGATCTCCCCGAGAGCGTCAAGGTCGCCAGGGACATCGTGACCACGGGAAACACCTCCGCAGCATCCGTACCTTTGGCCATGGACGCCATGTTGCAGAGCGGGGAAGCAAAATCAGGAGATACCGCGCTCATCATTGGGTTTGGATCAGGCCTTGTTCACGCAGCACAGGTTGTTACGCTCCCCTAGGTTTCCGCACAACAATGCGGGATAACAACACTCCACAATGAAAGGTATGAAATGAGCCAGGAAGAAGTATTAAGCGGTCTTGCCGTGATCGTCAACGAAGTTGCCGGTGTTCCCGTTGACCAGATCACACTGGAAAAGCGATTCGTTGATGATCTCGATGTTGATTCGCTTTCGATGGTAGAAGTAGTCATGGCAGCAGAAGACAAATGGGGCGTGAAAATCCCTGACGCTGATGCAAAGAATCTCGTCACCGTCGGTGATGCTGTGTCATACATTGAGGCAAATTCCTAAATCGAATCCAAATGCCCAATGTGTGGATAGTTAAGCAAAACAACTTGGTGTGGCCAGTGTCAATGGGGTCAATGAACTTCTCACTGACACTGGCACCCACTAATAATCGCATCAAAATACTCATTAAATAATCTGGAGGATTACATGTCCCGCGAAGTTGTAGTGACCGGCATGGGGATGACCACCCCTGTAGGTGGCGACGTCGAATCGAATTGGGAAGCAATCCTCGCCGGTCGACCCGGGATTACCTTGATTGACGAACCATGGGTTGAAGACCACTCTGCGAAAATCGCTGGAATTTTGGCCGTGGACCCGCTGTCAATTCTTGAAAAGCACGAAACCCGACGCATGGACCGTTCCCAACAGTCAGCACTGATCGCTGCACGGGAAGCTTGGAATAATGCGGGCTCCCCCGAAGTTGATCCTGAGCGCCTTGGCACTGTTATCGCCACGGGTATCGGAGGCATTACTTCACTGCTTGCCTCCTACGACATTCTGCTCGACCGCGGCCCCTCTCGAATTTCCCCGCACATGGTCACCATGATCATGCCTAATGGCCCTGCCGCAATTGTTGGTTTGGAATTTGGCGCTCGCGCGGGTGTTCACACCCCAGTGAGTGCCTGTTCATCCGGTGCCGAAGCGATTTCCTATGCCGCCCGAATGATTCAAACCGGTCGAGCCGACGTCGTGATTGCTGGCGGAGCCGAAGCCGCCATCCACCCGATCACGATGGCGGGGTTTGCCGCAATGCGCGCGCTCTCCACAAGGAATGACGATCCTCAAGCCGCTTCACGCCCGTATGACATTGATCGGGACGGATTTGTCATGGGTGAAGGAGCCGGAATTCTCATCCTGGAATCCGAAGAGCATGCCCGATCGCGAGGGGCCAAAATTCTTGGACGCTATGCGGGAGCAGGACTGACCAGCGACGGACACCACATTGCACAGCCCGACCCAGAGGGTGCAGGTGCAGCCCGGGCAATTACATTCGCGCTCGCCGAAGCAGGTCTCACCCCGTCAGATATCGGCCACATCAACGCACATGCGACTTCCACGCCGCAGGGTGACATCGCCGAGGCAACTGCGATCAGACGCGCACTGGGTAGTGCCACCGACACTGTTTATGTTGCGGGAACGAAATCTATGACGGGCCACCTACTAGGTGGAGCCGGCGCAATTGAGTCCATTTACAGCATCCTTGCATTACGAGATCGAAAAGCTCCACCTACCGCAAACCTGGACAACATTGATCCGGAAATAAGTCTCAACGTGAGCAATAACGGTTCAGTTGACCTGCCACAGGGTGACATAGCCGTGCTCAATAATTCATTCGGCTTTGGTGGCCATGACGTCGCCGTAATTTTCAGGAGTGTCTAACGTGACCACAACGACGGAAGAAACCCAACTCGACCCACGTTCCCCACTGGTAAGGCTTGCGAAGTTTTTTGACAACGGCGAGTTCGTCACGATCACTCCGATTGATGACAGCGGTGTTCTCTCAGCCGTGGGGACTGCTCGCGGAGTGCACTGCGTAGCTTTCTGCACCGACCCCACCGTGCAAGGTGGAGCGATGGGTTCGGTCGGTTGCCGTGCCATTGTCACCGCTTATGACCGAGCACTGGCCGACTCAGCTCCCATTGTTGGGATTTGGCATTCCGGCGGAGCACGCCTGCGTGAAGGTGTTGCAAGCCTTGACGGTGTCGGTCGCACATTTCTTTCGATGACTCAGGCAAGTGGCAAGGTCCCGCAAATCTCAATTGTGCTTGGCCCAGCAGCAGGAGGCGCGGCCTACGGCCCTGCGTTGACCGACATCGTAGTACTCGGACCAGCAGGTCGAATTTTCGTCACCGGACCTGAAGTTGTGCGCTCTGTTACCGGTGAAGACGTTGACATGGACCGCTTAGGTGGACCTGAACCCCATGGCCGTCGAAGCGGTGTTGTTCATATCACCACCGACAGTGAAGACGAAGCAATCCAAACAGGGATCAAACTGGTTAAACTTTTGGGCCACCAAGGCTCACTTGACCTCAGTAGTGTTGACGACCGTGATCTAGGTGCACTCCTTCCCGAGTCTTCACGCCGCGCCTACGACGTACATCCACTGGTCGAGACTTTCGTTGACGTGGAATCATTCGTTGAACTTCACACCAAATGGTCGCCCAACATTGTTGTTGGTCTTGGTCGACTTGGCGGGCGAACCGTCGGTGTCGTGGCCAATAATCCCTTACGACTTGGTGGTTGTCTTGACTCTTCCAGCGCCGAGAAAGCATCACGATTTGTCCGCATGTGTGACGCCTTCGGCGTACCCCTCGTCGTGTTGGTTGACGTCCCTGGCTATCTCCCAGGGCTTGGGCAAGAGTGGGAAGGAGTTGTTCGTCGCGGTGCAAAACTGTTGCACGCATTCGCCGAATGCGTGACCCCTCGCGTCACCGTTGTTACCCGAAAGGCGTACGGGGGTGCCTTCGTGGCCATGAACTCGTCTTCACTCGGCGCCACCAAAGTATTCGCCTGGCCAAATGCTGAAGTTGCTGTCATGGGCTCCGTTGCTGCCATCCGGATTTTGCATCGACGTCGCTTGGCCGATGTTCCCGAAGATAGCCGGGAACAAGTTGAACTCGAACTCGCGGCCGAACACGAGGTGATCTCTGGTGGGATCAAACGCGCCGTCGATCTCGGGGTCGTCGATTGTGTTGTTGACCCAAAACTCACCCGACGAGCTGTAGCCCAAGAACTCCTGGACACACCCGGTGCCCGAGGCGCCCACGGCAATATTCCTTTATAAACAGACGGTTCTCCACGCCTAGTCACTTGACCCTTTTGCCGGTGGGGGCTTAGGACACGTTGTGCAGCACCCGAATTTTAGAGTCGCTATGGGCTATCCGGAATGCTTCTAATTCCTCGTCCCAAGGTTGACCGATCAGCCGTCGAATATCCTCGGCAACGGATTCACCCGTTGCCGTTGATTGTACGAGAAGACTGCGCAGACGATCTTCATGCACCATGACGTCGCCATGGGCACCGATGCTCGCTCGGAATAACCCAAGATCAGGTGTAGCCGCAAACCGTTCACCTTCATGACCGGCACTTGGATCTTCAGTTACTTCATATCTCACCTGGCTAAAAGCCAAAAGTGAACTTGCAATTCTCGCACCCATACCTTGTTTCCCAGCCCAAATTATTTGACTGCGAAGTTGACCGGGAACAACCGGCTGGGGCGCCCACTCCATCGGTAATTCGGTTCCCAGAACTTTTGCCAGGGCCCATTCAAGATGGGGGACAATTGGATTCGGACACGAGTGAATGAAAATCACGCCACGGCTGGAAGCGGACTCGGTACCGCCCCGCGAGTAACTCACTGCTGACATGTTGACCTCCTCATTGTGAATGACGCCTTCCCCAGCGATTTCACAATCAGATCAACATTTCTTGACATAGTTTAATTTGGTCCAGTGTACCCCTTGAAAAGCTAGATCCCGAGTTAATTACCGTAGATCGGTGGAATTTATGCTCATTCTCCGCAGATGCTGCCTGAATATGTGTGATGACAATCATATGTTAGGAGGCTAATGAACGACCCAACTCCACCCAAGCCGCTCTGACGCGAGACTATAGTTGCGACGTCTCGACGAAATGTCGATGAAGTGTTAAACAAGGACTCCAATCAATCGTTAGGTGGGTGACATGCCGCTACTTAAATCTGCGGTCGATCCAACCTCGGACGCCTTTGCCCGTAACGCGAACAGCATGCGCCAGCTGGTCAAAGATTTGCGCGCTCACCTAGCAACAGTTTCTCTGGGAGGGCCGGAAGACAGCCGAGTGAGGCACGTCGAACGCGGTAAACTCCTCACGCGAGATCGTATCAATACCCTTCTAGATCATGGCTCACCATTTCTCGAGCTTTCCCCTCTAGCCGCCCTTGGCCTATATGGTGACGAAGCACCAGCTGCGGGCATAGTCACCGGTGTCGGACGGATACACGGTCGTGAAGTTGTCGTTGTTGCCAATGATCCCACGGTAAAAGGCGGAACTTATTACCCAATGACGGTAAAGAAGCACCTTCGAGCCCAAGAGGTAGCTTTACATAACTGTCTACCTTGCATTTATTTGGTTGATTCGGGGGGCGCGTTCCTCCCCCTCCAAGATGAAGTATTCCCTGATCGGGACCACTTCGGCCGGATCTTCTTCAACCAGGCCATCATGTCGGCCCGAGGCATCCCCCAGATCGCTGCAGTTCTCGGCTCATGCACCGCGGGTGGGGCATACGTCCCTGCAATGAGCGACGAATGCGTCATCGTCCGAAACCAAGGAACAATTTTCCTCGGAGGGCCGCCACTAGTAAAGGCAGCGACCGGTGAGGTAGTGACACCCGAGGAACTAGGGGGTGGGGATCTCCACTCGCGCGTGTCAGGGGTGACTGATCACCTTGCAGAAAATGACAATCACGCTTTGCTTATCGTTCGTGACATCGTTGCGACTCTTCCGCCCTCAGCCGAGCCAGAGTGGAGCGTGATCGACAGTTGCGAGCCACTTTTCCCCTCTGAGGACCTATATGGCATCGTGCCGGATGACGCACGCACGCCTTATGACGTGCACGAAATTATAGCGCGAATAGTAGATGGCAGTGAATTCACCGAGTTCAAGTCGGAGTACGGTGAAACGATCGTCACAGGCTTTGCCCGAATCCATGGAAACCAAGTAGGCATCATCGCCAACAATGGTGTGCTCTTTTCAGAGTCAGCCATGAAAGCGGCTCACTTCATCGAATTGTGTGACCGACGCAAAACTCCTCTCATTTTCCTGCAGAATATTTCCGGATTCATGGTTGGTCGCGAATACGAAGCGGGTGGCATTGCCAAACATGGTGCGAAGATGGTCGCGGCTGTGGCCTGTGCGCGCGTACCCAAATTCACCGTAGTCATTGGTGGCTCTTATGGCGCGGGTAACTACTCAATGTGCGGACGTGCATATTCGCCACGGTTCATGTGGATGTGGCCCAACTCGCGTATTTCCGTCATGGGTGGCGAGCAGGCCGCCAACGTCCTGGCATCCGTCAAACGGGACCAAGCCGATTCACGTTCACAAAAATGGGCTGAAGAGGACGAGATTGAGTTCAAGAATGGGGTCCGCGAAAAATATGAAGCTCAAGGCAGTCCCTACTACGCGTCAGCTCGACTCTGGGATGACGGCATGATCGACCCGGTGGATACCCGCCGAGTTTTGGGCATGGCCATAGCGGCTTCCGCAAATGCGCCACTTGAGCCCATTTCCTACGGCGTATTTCGGATGTGAGTATGTTTACAAAGGTCCTTGTAGCTAATCGTGGAGAAATAGCGGTGCGGATTATGCGCACTCTCAGAGAGATGAACATTTCATCGGTCGCCGTATTTAGCGAAGCGGATCGAAACGCTGAACATGTTGCAGTCGCAGACGAGTCCGTCCTTATCGGACCAGCGGATGCTGCTCGTAGTTACCTCGACATTTCGCGAGTGCTCAAAGCCGCCCAGCACACCGGTGCCCAAGCAATCCACCCCGGTTACGGTTTCCTGTCCGAGAACGCGGACTTTGCGGCCGCTTGCGAGGCAGCCGGAATTGTGTTCATCGGACCATCAGCCCAAACCATTGCCTCGATGGGCGACAAAATCGAGGCCAAACGTGCAGTTCGGGCTCTCGGTCTGCCCGTGGTCCCCGGATTCAGCGAAGCAGGCGCCAACGACGCCCGTCTGATCGAGGAGGCCAATAACGTTGGTTTACCCCTCATCATTAAGCCTTCGGCCGGTGGTGGCGGAAAAGGCATGCGAGTCGTGTATTCACTCAGTGAACTTCCGACGGCTCTGGCTTCGGCTCGAAGAGAGGCTATGTCCTCCTTCGGTGATGACTCGTTGCTGTTGGAAAGATTCATTGAAACCGCACGACACATTGAAGTTCAGGTGATCGGGGATCAATTCGGAACGGTGATCAACGCGAGCGATCGGGACTGCTCACTTCAACGCCGGCACCAAAAAGTTGTAGAGGAGGCACCTGCCCCCAACCTCCCCGACAACGTCCGCGCATCCATGCTCGACGCGGCCGTCGAAATCGCACGCTCTGTCAATTACACGGGTGTTGGTACTGTCGAGTTCGTCGTTGATGCACTGAATCCGCTCGATCACTTTTTCTTGGAAATGAACACTCGTCTTCAAGTAGAGCACCCTGTCACCGAGATGGTCACAGGACTTGATCTCGTGGAACTGCAGTTGCGAATAGCGGCAGGTGAGCCACTGCCGATCACGCAGAACGAAGTGAAGGTAACCGGTCATGCCGTAGAGGTTCGGGTGTACGCCGAGGATGGCAATCACAACTTCATGCCGTCATCTGGTCCACTAGTTCGATACTCAGTGCCTGACAACGTCCGCGTGGACTCAGGCGTCCGCCAAGGTGACGTTATCGGGACCAACTACGACCCGCTGCTCTTCAAGGTCATCGCGCACGCTGATACTCGAACTGAAGCCTTCATGCGTATGGACTCCGCGCTGAACAATTGCGTTGTGCTGGGAGTGGCCAACAACATCTCAGTTCTCCGAGCCCTCGTCCAAGATTCGCAGGTTCGTTCGGCAGATCTGAACACCGGACTCATCGAATCCCTGGGCTTAGGTCAAACCCCCATTCACCCAAGCCCACATCAGGTTATCGGTGCTGCCCTAGTTCTGACTAATTCACTTACTCCAATGCAACCAACCACTGCTTGGGCGATAGCTGACGGCTGGAGGGTGGGAGAGCACGCCCAAACATCTTGGTCTTTAACCTCCGGCACCGATCTCAGTACATACGTGACTGTCTCTTCCGATGTTTCCGGTTTTTGGGCCACCGTTGATGGTGGCGAGCCTGTGCGGTGCTCGATCATGCCGCGTCCACCGCTACAGGACTGCTTTTCCGTAGTGGTTAATGAAATCGCTGAAGCATTAACAGTTGTTATTGAAGGCAACCGAGTTTTGGTCGGTGCCGCAGGCTCCTCATGGGAACTTAACCTGCCCGCCGAAGGAATTCAGGATAACTTCGCTAGCGGGGAGCGATCTCTGGACCATGTGCGTTCACCCATGCCCGGTACTGTTGTGGTTGTCGAAGTCAAAGTCGGCGACTCGGTATCAAAAGGGGCTGTATTGGCTGTCGTTGAAGCGATGAAGATGGAATACTCGTTGATCGCACCACACGACGGTATCGTCATTGCAGTCTCAGCACAGGTGGGAAGCTCAGTCGCCAAGGACGCCGTTTTGGCGCAGGTTGGCCCGAATGAGATGAACCCGTGAGCCCCATGCGCAGTCCTTCAATAGTCCCGATGAACAACCTGCCCCGCCGGGTTCGGATCTGGGAAGTCGGTCCTAGGGATGGATTACAAAACGAAGCCTCCATTATCGATACCGGAACCAAGATTGAATTTGTAAACCGCCTATCGGATTCAGGACTACCCGTGATTGAAGCTACGAGTTTTGTTCGAGCCGACCGAATCCCCCAGTTAGCCGATGGCACCGAGGTGATGGCGGGGATCTCGCGCCGTTCGGGAACTCGGTACCCCGTACTTGTGCCCAATATGAAAGGTCTCGACGCGGCACTGGCTGCGGATGCACATGACATAGCGGTATTCGCGAGTGCGACAGAGACATTTGCAGAGCGCAACCTCGGCAGATCCTTATCAAATCAAATGGATATGTTCGCCCCCGTATTAGATCGAGCTCGTCTGGATCACATTCCCGTTCGGGGTTATGTTTCCATGTGCTTCGGCGATCCGTGGGAGGGGTTTGTCGACCCCGCAAAGGTCGTCGATGTCTGCGTTGAACTTGTCGAACGAGGATGCAGTGACGTGAGCCTCGGTGACACGATCGGTGTTGCAACTCCCGGCCAGGTTCAGAAGTTAATCAACATGCTCGTTCTCGCAAGAATTAACGTTGATCGGATTGGTGTGCACTTTCATGACACCTACGGGCAGGCGTTGTCCAATACACTAGCGGCACTTCAGAGCGGGGTATCCACCGTGGACGCATCTGCCGGTGGCATCGGCGGCTGTCCGTACGCACTTTCGGCCACCGGAAACTTAGCGACCGAGGATCTAGTCTGGATGCTCGAAGGATTGGGTGTTGAGACCGGCGTGGATTTAGAGAAGCTCACCGCGACATCGCTCTGGCTAGCGAACTACCTCGGCAGACCTGTGCAATCACGCGTGGGACAAGCGCTCACTCATTAGCGCTCATATTCGGCATCCCATGCTTGGTCGCGATGTCGACTCAAGGATGAGTCGACATCGCGCAGAACACCCTGCTATACTAACGCTCGTTAGTTTGTGCATTGCCTGTCATTCGCAACATAGCCGATCCCCAAGGAGAAATCGTGGAATTCGCATACAGTGCCAAGGTCGAGGCTCTACGGGAGCAGGTCACAGATTTCGTTAACAACACAGTTATTCCGCTTGAGTCGGTCTACCAAACACAAAAACCTGAAATTGGTCCCTGGGACACCCCTCCGGTCATTGAGGATCTCAAAGTCCAGGCAAGGCAACTAGGACTGTGGAACCTATTCCTGCCGGGTGATCGGGGCGCTGGACTCACGAACCTTGAGTATGCACCGCTGGCCGAAATCTCCGGCCGAAGCCCATGGATGGCACCGGAAGCAATGAACTGCTCCGCGCCTGACACGGGCAACATGGAGATTTTCTATCATTTTGCAACCCCTGAAGTTCGTGAACTATGGCTACCACAGCTTCTCGATGGCAAGATCCGCTCCGTTTACTCAATGACGGAGCCGGCCGTCGCCAGCTCCGATGCAAACAACATCAGCCTGCGAATCACAGAGGAGGGGGAAGGGTTCCGGGTTAAGGGCCGCAAATGGTGGTCCAGCGGCGCCATGAGCCCCCACTGCAAGGTGGGCATCGTTATGGGACTCTCTGATCCCGATGGTGAGCGACACAAGCGTCACTCAATGATCGTGGTTCCCTTAGATACCCCTGGGGTCAATATCATCAGGTCTACCAGTGTCTTTGGCTTTAGTGATAGTGGCCATGGCGGTCACGCAGAAATAGAGTATGACTGCTGGGTTCCACGCGACCATCTACTTGGGGACCTCCACAGCGGTTTCGCGATTGGCCAAGCGCGTCTGGGTCCAGGACGCATCCATCACGCAATGCGACTTATCGGCATGGCCGAGCGCGCATTCGACATTATGTGCGAGCGTGCTCACAACCGATTCCCATTTGGGAAAGCAATTGCCGAGCAGGGTGTTTTCCAAGACTGGGTGGCCGAAGCTCGCATCCGAATTGAGCAGGTCCGTTTACTCGTGCTCAAGACAGCTTGGTTGATGGACACGGTAGGTAATCGTGGCGCTGCGGTTGAGATCTCAGCCATCAAGGTTGCTGCACCAAATATGGCCCAATGGGTCATCGATCGGGCCATTGAGACGTGTGGAGGGGCAGGGGTAAGTCAGGATTATCCGCTCGCAGAACTCTACGCCCAGTCCCGCATGCTTAGTATCGCCGATGGACCTGACGAAGTTCACAAGATGAAGATTGCACGACACGAACTTCGTCGGTATGCCACCAGTTCCTGAAGCGGCGATCTCAGCCACCGCCGACGAAATTCGCGAGGCAGCGCTTGAACAATTTGCTCGAGATGGCTATAGCGCTACCAGCATGCGTGATATCGCCAGCAGCGTTGGGATTAAGGCAGCGAGCCTTTACAACCACTTCGGCTCCAAGGAAGCCATTCTCTGGGACCTCACACTGACAGCCTTCGAAGAATTGCTGCGGGGTCGAGATTCAGCGATGGCGAAATTGCCGGATAATCCATCACCTGAAGATCGGCTCGCCTGCTTTGTCACTTCGCACGTCGCATTTCACGCACGTAACAGCAACCAAGCACTTCTAGTTAATAGCCAGCTGGCGGCATTAACCAAAACGCACTACCGCAAAGCTGTTGCCATGCGCGCACAATACGAGGCCACCCTGCGCGAGGTAATCGAGGAAGGCGTTGCCAAGGGTGTTTTTTCAACCACAGACGCGCGAGTCACTACATTTGCGATTCTACAAATGGGAATGGCGGTCTCCGGCTGGTTCCGACCTGCAGGTCCCTTAACCGTCGCTGATCTGTGCAATATTTATGTTGAACTCGCTGCGAAAATGCTCACCCCACTTCCACTCAAGTGCAAGGAATAGAGGAAATAAAAGGATGAACCAAGACCTGCCACAGGCCGTGCTATTCGACTGGGACGGAACCCTCATTGATAGCGGAGACATTCTCCTCCAATGCTGGCATGCGGTGACGACGCTGGTTCTGGGGGAACCATTTCCGATTACGGAGGCGGATCGCCGCAAATTTTTGTCCATGCGCGGAGCGGACAGCTTCCCGCTACTCAGTGATGATCCGGCCGTGGTCGCGAGACTGGAAAATGAGTTTACAGATGCTTACCTCGAATTGGCCTCCTTGCACATCCAACCGCAACCCACCAGCCACAGTCTGCTCCGAAGTTTGCGATCACAGGGGATTGCGGTTGGCCTGGTCACTTCGAAGACTCGACAGCGCTTGAACTGTGACCTCGACGTCTGTGAGATGAATAATCTCTTCGACGTCATTGTGACCGGGGATGATGTCTCCGCCGCCAAACCTGATCCTGAAGGAGTTAACGCAGCATTGTCGACTTTGGGCGCTTCAGCAGAAACTAGTTGGATGGTCGGAGACGGTCCCGTTGATGTACTGGCGGGACGAGCAGGTGGCCTTCGAACAGCCGGAATCAGTCACGGACTACATACCTCTGAAGAACTGATCAATGCCCATCCCGACGTTCTGGTCGCAGATCTTTGGGAATTGGCGTTGAGTTGGGGACTGGAACTCCCACAAACATCGGACAACTCAGAGCATCACTGACGGTTCTTCAGTAGACTTAAATCCTCGGTAGATTTATCGGGCACATCTGAGATCACGTGGAGGTAGAACATGCTGAGCTCGGAACTGCGCATCTTTCAACAGATGGTCCGCGCATTCGCCAATGAAGTGGTAGCGCCGGTTATCGGAACCCACTACGAGGAACGAACCTTCCCCTACGACATCGTTTCTCAAATGGGTGAGTTGGGACTCTTCGGCCTGCCTTTTCCAGAAGAATACGGCGGCTCCGGCGGAGACTATTTCACACTCTGTCTCGCTATTGAAGAACTCGCCCGAGTTGATTCGTCAGTGGCAATCACGCTTGAAGCTGCAGTATCACTGGGGGCCATGCCGATCTATCGGTTCGGAACAGAGGAGCAAAAAAAGCAATACCTGCCCTCGATGTGCAGCGGCGAAATGCTGGGGGCGTTTGGCTTGACCGAGGCTGGAGCCGGTTCGGATGCAGGCGGAACGAGAACAACGGCTACTCAATCTAACGGCGATTGGGTCATAAACGGTTCAAAAGCCTTTATTACCAACTCAGGTACCAGCATTACCGGTCTTATCACGGTAACCGCTGTAACTGGCATACAGCCAGATGGCACCAAAGAGATCTCGTCCATTCTTGTTCCATCCGGCACGCCTGGCCTAACTGTTGGACCTTCCTACTCCAAGGTGGGATGGAATGCATCCGACACTCACGAGTTGGCCTTTGACAATGTCCGGGTTCCCTTGAGTAATCTGGTGGGTACAGAGGGACGCGGGTACGCACAGTTCCTGCGCATCCTCGACGAAGGGCGCATCGCAATTTCAGCGCTGGCGGTTGGGCTAGCACAGGGTTGCTTGGATGAGTCAATTATATACGCCAACACCCGCACCGCTTTCGGTCGCACAATCGGTGCTAATCAAGCAATCGCCTTTAAACTTGCCGACATGGAGGTGCGCACACACACCGCACGCCTTGCTTACTACGACGCTGCTGCGCGAATGCTGCGCGGTGAGGATTTCAAGCGGCAGGCCGCAATTGCAAAACTGTATTCTTCGGACATAGCGGTAACCAACGCGCGGGAGGCCACGCAGATCCACGGGGGCTACGGGTTTATGAACGAATACCCCGTCTCTCGAATGTGGCGGGACTCTAAGATCTTGGAGATTGGTGAGGGCACCAGCGAGGTTCAAAGGATGCTAATCGCCAGGGATCTTGGTGTTTCCTAGAACCGGTTGTCCGATGCTCGGAAGGCACCCGTTGTCAACCTCACAACATCAGAATGACGGTCTCGGCAACACAGGCTGGCTTTGCCTCCCCTTCGATCTCAATCACAAACGACATACTTACTTGCGTTCCTGCCGAAACGGATGCGACATCCACGATCGACACCACTGCTCGGATTCTCGAATTCACACGAACGGGGCTCGGAAACCGCACCTTGTTGATTCCGTAATTGATCATTGGTCGCCCGGTGTCGAATGCAAAGACCTCATGTCCCAACAAGACGACCAGAGACAGAGTCAGATACCCATGCGCAATCGTCCTCTCGAAAGGGCCATGCGCGGCACGATCGCTATCGACGTGGATCCATTGGTGATCCCCCGTCGCGTCGGCAAATGCGTTGATGCGGGCTTGGTCGATAGTGAGCCAGGCACTACTACCCAACGGCTCACCAATCGCCGCGGTAATCTCTTCTGCACTCGTGAAGGTGCGCATAGTGTCGGTCTCCTTATATTTGATCGAGGTCGGAATTCTAACCTTAACCAAGATCGGACCAAAAAGAGAAGGAGTTTCAGGTGACTCAGCCATCAGAAACCAATGCGCCATCAAAAGACAATGCTCCATCCGTGTTATACGCCGTGAGCGGCGCTATTGCGACCGTGACTCTTAACAGGCCAGATCTGCGCAACCGACTCAGCCCGGACGCGATGGTCATGACCCGCGAATTCTTTGAACAGGCCACGATGGATCCCGTTGTGCGCGTCATAATCATCACGGGTGTCGGTAATACTTTTTGCTCGGGCGCGGACCTTTCCGCTGCCACTTCAGCCGAAACATCACAGGGCAGTTTCGTCAGCTCCGGCCCGGCCGAATTGGTCAAGTTGTTGCGGGTTCTTATGGACTGTCCAAAGGTGACCATCGCCCGAGTGCAAGGTCACGTGGCGGCAGGGGGAAACGGGATCGTCGCCTCATGTGACATCGCAATTGCAGTTGACGAAGCGAAGTTCGCTTTCAGTGAAGTGCGATTAGGGCTAGCGCCAGCAGTTATTTCAGTGCCCTGCCTCGCAGTTATGAACCGGCGTGATGCACAGGAACTCCTACTCACGGGCGACCGGATGGATGCCGCTCGCGCGCTCCGCGCCGGACTGATTACTTCGGTCGTTGCGTCGGACACTTTGGACGCTGAAGTTGATAGGTACTGCTCGATGCTCACGCTCGCGGGTCCTCAGGCAATGGGACACACCAAGGAGCTACTTCGTCGAATTCCTAAGTTGCCTCGGGACGAAGGTTTTGAATGGGCGAGCACACTCTCAGCCGAAGTTTTTGCATCCCCCGAAGGACAGGAGGGCATGTCCGCGTTCCTCGAAAAACGATCGCCCATGTGGGTGCCTAACGCACGTGAAGGAGAAGCGACATCATGACAATCGCAACCCGTGAGTTACTGGTTTTGGAAGCCCAGTTATCGAAGCCGCAAATGATGGCGACCACGCCATACGGACAACGCAAGATCGTTCCCGTACTAGGCGGCACATTTACCGGCGAGAGGCTCAACGGCGTGATCATGCCCGCGGGTGGACACGACTGGGCCTTGACACGAGCCGACGGCGCACTCACCCTCGACGTCCGACTTGTCTTGGAGACTGATGACGGCGCTCAAATCCTTATGACTTACAGGGGTATCCGGACGGGAACCCCTGAAGTCCTCGCGCGCATCGCATCGGGAGAATACGTTGACCCAGCCGAGTACTACTTCCGTATCGTTCCTTTTTTCGAGACAGGTTCGCAGAAATACGCGTGGCTAAACTCCATCATTTGTGTTGGGTTCGGAGACCGCGTTAAGGCCGGGCCGCGCTACACAATTCACGAAGTCCTTTGATTGGGTTTAAACTCGCGTTGTAAACCCAGTGTGATTAACGTCATACTTCGCCGCGTATTGGAGTCGTTTATTACCTTCTGGAACGGTAAATTGGGCCATTCGATCTACACGTGCTCGGCCTGCTCCCCGACAACTCATTTAAATATGTTGATACAACCCCAGCGTCAGACTTGCTCCCCTATACTCACGCTCATAAGCCTTCCGAGAGACCTGAGTCTTTTCGGATTTCACACCTGAGAGAAGGACTGAACTGACATGGCAATCGCAACGCCCGCCCCCCGCGTTTTAGCCGACTTCGCATCGCGAACGGCGATCACCCAAATTGCCCTTGTTGTGGGCGGCGCCGCATTCGTCGGCGTAGCAGCACAAATTGTCGTCCCACTCCCTTTCACGCCCGTTCCCCTAACTCTTCAAACCTTCGCCGTTCTATTGGTGGGCGCCTCCCTTGGATCCCTCCGCGGGGTTTTATCCATGGTGGTCTACCTAATAGTGGGAATGGTGGGAGTCCCTTGGTTTTCTGGTGGCACATCCGGCTTTTCCAATGCGAGCTTTGGCTACATTCTCGGATTCATCTTCGCTGCTTTCATAGTTGGGCGACTCGCAGAGCGTGGAGCATCAACAACTGCACTTCGCAGCGCTGGCCTGATGGTCGTTGGCAACCTTGCAATTTATGCGGTTGGCGTTACCTGGCTCAAGTTTGCAATTGATGTTAACTGGGCAACCGCTTTGAGTTTGGGTGTTGTGCCATTCCTGATTGGTGATGCCGTCAAGATCGCGCTGGCTGCTGGACTCCTTCCACTTTCTTGGAAGGGTCTGGAAAAGCTTCAGATGCGCAACCAGTAATTGGTTAAGGGCTAGTCCAGCGCAGCGAGTACTTCGTCCACCATTGCGGTAGTTGTTGCTGGGTGCAAGAAAACTAGGCGACCGACTGTTTCCCCACGCCAAGTTGACGAAGTAACAAACGCAATTTGTTGGGTTAAAAGATCTGCTGACCATTCGTCATAGTTCTGAGCGTTCCAGCCCGCCCGCCTGAAAAGCACGACGGAGAGATCTGGTTCACGAATGAGTTCAAGGCTAGGGTGCGCCTTTATTTGATCGGCCGCATACCTGGCCATAGTGTTTCCAGCAACAACAGCATCACGGTAGGCGTCAAGGCCGTTGACTGCGAGCGAAAACCAGAGTGCCATGCCGCGGGCTCGGCGGGTTAAATGAAACGCCAAGTCACTTGGATTGAATTCGGTGAGATCACCCGTGTGGATCACGTCAAGATAGGAAGCGTCTTGAGTGTGAACAGCCCTCGCCAAGTGCGGGTCTTTGTAGATCAGCGCTGCTGAGTCAAATGGTGCGAACCACCATTTGTGTGGATCCATGACGAGTGAATCAACTCGCTCAATACCCGTGTACATTTCTCTTTTTTCTGGATCCAACATCCCAGCACCACCGTAGGCGCCATCAACGTGGAACCACCACCCGTGAGCTTCTGCTGAATCAGCGACTGCATCAAGTTGGTCGATTATTCCAGCGTTCGTGGTGCCGGCTGTGGCAACAATTGCCACGACATTGGAAAGATCCTGCTGGGCAAGACCCTGCTCAAGATCTTCACGTGTCATGCAGCCATCGGTTGTGGGTATAACGATCGCACCCATATCAACAATATTGAGTGCGTTCTTAATTGAGGAGTGCGCTTGATCGCTGACAACAACCTGCAATTGGTATAGCGGTTGGCCATTTGCTGCACGCCTGGCCCGTGCCGTGTCACGCGCAACGACCAATGCTGAAAGATTCCCTGCACTGCCCCCGGACACGAATGTTCCACCAGCGCTCTGGGGCATACCAGCAATATCTGCCATTGTTCTTAAGGCTTGATTTTCGGCCATGACCGCACCTGCCGCCTCAAGCCAAGAGCACCCTTGTAATGAAGCTGCCGAAACGACCATGTCGAATAACAGTGAAGCTTTAGTTGGAGCCGCTGGAATGAATCCGAAAAAGCGTGGGCTGTCAGCAGACAAAACTGTCTCGGACAGGTACTTCTCATAGATTCCGAGAACCTTGGCTGGGTCCTTGGGCTCGGGGCCGATGAGACCCTCAAGTGCCTTCCGCATTTCCTCTCGGTCGCCAAAACCGTCGATCGGAGTGTCTTCTATTGCCAGGCGTTCAGTGACATAGGCCAAGACCACGTCTACGAGTGCCTGATCCGGAGTGTGCATGCGGTCTGGTTTGTTGTTTGTGCTCACATCAATCCTTCATAAATCCGCGATGCTGGTGTTGCTCTGCAACGTGGTCGGTGCGCCGTCAGTCTTCCTGCCAGCAGGCACTTGACTACATGTTACTCGCTGGCAGTTTTTGCATTTCGATCCGCAATCACCGCCACAATTGTTGTAGTTGCAACAAACAGCCAAACCCCAAGGCCAATTGCGGTAGCCGTTAAGGCCACCACGACGACCGAATCAAATAATTGATCCAACAGGTTAATTGCGATCGCCATCGAGACAACGGGGAATACGACACCCCACCAGCCAAGGTGAAATGGAATTCCGCCATTTTTCACGGCTCGCCGCATGTCAATCCCAGCGAAGATCGCCCACCAGAGTCCAAATCCGACACTCATTGCCGCCATTATTTCAGCGATCACCAGCAGGTCTTCATTGATTAATCCTGCTTCCACCCCGGATTGAAAAAGCCTGATGATCCCGATCCCGAAGACGCCCGCGGGAGCGAGTGGGATCCACAGTGACGGCACCAGCGGAGATGGCAGCGATCCTTGGGTTGCGATTCGAACAATCAGTAGTGTGAAAACAGCCATGAAAAGCAGTGAACCTATGCCAAGAAATCCGAACCCAATTGCGATCAAGACCGGTGCCTGATCGGGGAATTGTTGGATTATGGGGACCATGGCTATTGGCACCAGAAGGTTCATCACTACGGGAATTAACCAACCACCGTTGACCTTGGCCAGTGGCACTTCAACCCGACTGATCACCGAGGCCCACAACGGCGAATAGATCAGGGCCACAAGTGCGCCCACCACAAGAAAAGCCCCAGCAATACCCAACGCCAGATTTCTCGGCATTGTTTCTGGGCCGACGCTCCCC
>JAFMCP010000118.1 GCA_017857705.1 Candidatus Nanopelagicales bacterium | reverse complement strand
GCTGGGCCATGTAGGAGCCGTCTTGACCGGTTACACCGGTAATCAAGGCACGTTTTGCCTCACCCACAACTGCCTCCTCTAACCTTCCGAATATGTCCGCCTAAGCCTATCGCTCTGGTGAGGCGAGACGTTACTCCTACAGTTGTCCAAGTTCCATGGGTCATGAGCAGAACACTCTGCACCAGCCCGCCTTTTGCAATATCTCCAATCAACTACATTTCCGGTCATCATGACCACTCACTGACCAAATACTTCATTCAACCTCAAAAAGTTCTCGATTCTTGTTCCTGTCGTGAAAACTCCGCTCCACTTCTTGGCATAATGCTTGCAGGTGCGCCACAACCCAGGGGGTTAATTTTGAATACCGACTTAATTAGTCGACGAGTTAAGTATTTAGGTAACCGAATCCTCGATGCCAACCCTTATTTCCTGTGGCTAATTCTTGTCGTGTTCGTACTCGCAAAGACTGGATTTCGCTCGTCCTCTCTTGGAGTCAACACTAATTTCATTCCTGCCTTAGCCGAAATGCCAAACGCAACAAGTCTCTTCCAGAGTGGATTCGGGCCTTTTTGGCTAGCGTATTTACTTGGCATTGATACAACACGCGAATGGATCATGATGACGACATTGATTCTCGCAGCCGCCATCGCAATAGTGGTCCCTCTGACAAAGAGGCGGTTTCCGGGAAATGTGCAATTTGCACTCATCTTGATTGCGGCTCTTCCCATCTTGAGTACTCAATTCTCTTGGATTGGTATGTATGACCCATTTATTTTTCTTGGATTGATCATTTGGGGACTAGGGAGATCTACTACCTGGTGGATACTCGGTGCATTTATCGCTTCTTCAGCCAACCCTGAGCAATTAACTGTTGCTGCAACTTTGGCGCTCTTGATTACTTTTACAATGAAGTTAGAGTTAGAGAAGCGACGCGCAATAACATTGCTCGGCGTTTCAATCTTCAACGTGGCCGTCTCCCAACTCTGGTTCCTATTCAGTGGGAATTCTGCAAACAGAGCAAGTCAATTGGGTGAATTGCTTGAACCTTCTCTGTACTCATTTTCCATGTATTGGCCACTTTATGTTTGGGGAATATTTGGTGCTTTGTGGCTAGTGGTTCTGCTCTCAGTGGCATCATTGCGGTCGAAAAAGTCTGTGATAATTTCTCTTGTAATTCTCCTTGGTATCCCTTTGATTGCCAGCGCAATAACCCTCGATGGTTTCAGAGTTCTTGCGTTGGTGGCATTGCCGGTGACCTTATTAATAGCGGGAAACTTTGTTGACTCGATGAAAACAAACAAATTCGCTGCTCCCCTTATCGCAGTTGTAATGCTCTTTCTCCTCATTTTCGCTCCACCCGTCGAATTATCTTGGCCCGCAATCGGACCAATCATCTTTGACTTTCTGGACCAGTATTTTTAAGTCACGAAAGAACCGTGAGCAAGGAGAGTGACTCGCAGTTGAGCATTGACGTATTTGATTTGGGTTCTTTTGTGATTTCACAGCAGCCGAGTACGCTGAATTTATGAGTTCGTTAGTGAATCCTTCCGTCTTATCACTCATTGCCACCTATTCACCCGACTCGAACCTGCTTTCGCTAGTGACCGGTGTGAGTTCGCAAGGAATACGTGTTGTGGTCTCTGACGACGCATCACCGTGTACCGCTGACCCGGTGTTGCGGGATTGTGGTCTTGTTCTCGGAGTAACAGTTATTCGCCACGATCGCAATGAAGGGATTGCTCGTGGCTTAAATGAAGGCCTGCGCACAGCACATGAATCTGGGTGTCGCTGGTTGCTCACAAGTGATCAAGACTCGATGTTCCCCGATACCTACGTTGCTGATATTTCCTCATTCGCGCAATCAGTTGGTTCCCTATGGGAGGACTCGGTGCGGGTGGGCGCCGTTGGCGCTGGGATTGTGATCAATGCCAGCGGGCAATTGAAGTATCCGATCACACAGGTTGCCAGCTCCTCAGGCCCTGTTGAGACCACCGAGGAAGTAATTGCATCGGGAACACTGTGGAATGTTGATGCACTCCTTGAGGTAGGTGGATTTGACGAATCCTTGGGCCTTGATGCGGTTGACGCCGCTGCGTGTCTGCGATTGCGTGAGGCGGGTTACCGAATTGCCTTAGCCCCTGAACTTCGCATGGAACACCAGTTGGGTGATTCGCGTTGTGTTCAACTTCTGGGTCGCACCGTTTTGGCAACCGGTCACAGTGGTGAACGCCGAGCAACCATGATGCGCAATCGACTGAGTTTGGCACCCGCTGAATTTAAGCAATCACCCAAGCACGCGTTTCGCACTTTGCGACGGGTGAGTGTCAACGCTTTATTGGGCGCCACCGTTGAAGGCGGTCGATGGGAAAAGGCCAAAGGAAGCCTTCGGGGTTTGGTCAGGAGGAGTAAATAAAACTACTTTTTTCGGCCATAACCACTTCAACCGACTTTGAAAACAAATCACGAATGGGGCACATAACCGAAAACCTGCGAAATACTCCGATCAAGGTTCGTCCCTAAACTCCATAGAAATTCAAGAGGCCATGTGAAACTAAGTCAAACTCTCCTGTTCTATGCCAAATAAAGTGAGAGCCAACATCCGCTTGATTCCAGTGCATCGGAGTAAATCCTTTATAGTCACTTTTCCTGGTGGATAATCTCCTCAGCAACTCATGGGGCATCGTTATCGTTGTCACATTCGAGAATTTCGGTTTTGAACCAAATTCGACAGACGTTCCGACGCGATTCGGATCCAAGTTGATGGTGACCCAGTGAGTACCATCACCAATTACAAAACTATTTTCAAATGCGATACGTGCCCGGTGGCTTCGCTCTACAACTGTTTGCGCTGCATTAATCAGATCAAATGGGATGTTGTGCCATGGCTTTGCCGCAGCCTTTTCATAAGAAAATGATGTTTTCGAAATTTTCTCAATGTAACTCATTGAGACTTCAAGCGGCGGCTCACAGTAGTCAGGACTCTTAAGCCCGCTGGACAGATCGAATTCCCCAGCAGGCATAACTGAAACGACTTCTTTGGAAGTCAATTTCCGAAGTTTTACCACGGCCTGATCTAAAGGAATCGTGGCTCTCTCGGAATTCAAGTCGGCAAGGCGACCACCAAGCACATATTGTCCTGCGAATGGCATAACGTACTTCACATCAAGGGCATCAGCTGCCGAGATCAACATTTTGCAAGCGACATCGACAACTCTCTCGGCAGCCGCCTTTTTGTCATTTACATCAGGGAAGCATTGGGGAAACGGGCTTGCTCCCCCGTAGTGGCCCATCAGGAGATCCGCGTGACCAACATTGGCTGCGATGCGCGGAATGAGTTGAACCCCCATGGCATCATTCGCATTCACGACTGTCTGTCCATCTGCGCGAAATACGCCGATCGAATCAATTGCTCTTAAATCAGGATCGGTCTGGCACGGCACATTAACACCACAAACTGCAGGGTTGCATGTATCTGCTGCAAAAATACTCAGTGTGAAGCCGGGAGCGACTTCAACTTCCTGAAGAGTGGGAATTTCAATCACCTTCGTTGCTTTCCCTACGACGGCAGATATGGATCTTCTTAGCCAAGGATGTCCAAATTCGGCAATGTAAATCGGGACATCTGGTCTGGCTCTTGAAAACTTCGCAATGAATTTCGGGTCGTAGTGGTCAGGGTGGAGGTGCGAAATGTAAACACCATCACAAGGGGCTTCTATCAGTTCTTTTTCGAATCCAGTTGGCAGAGGTGGCCAGTGAAACCAACTACCCAAAAATGCTCCACCGTTTACCCAAGGGTCGCACAAAATATTGGCACCGCTTGAGTTGCTTACCCTCACACAAGCATTGGTATACCAAGTGATTCTCACCCGTCTTAATATAGATGAGTGGGGAACAGAGCACGAATTGAGTGGTCAAGGCATTAGTAAGGCAAACACCAATGGGTTCGATTCCAAATCGAATAGGCCTCAATGCTTGCAACCCTTTGGAAAATATAAGGAGTCAGCACGTCCGTGATGCGCGACCGGTTGCGGTGGCACCCGCTGAATTTAGGCAATCACCCAAACATGCATTTCGCACCTTGCGTCGCGTGAGTGTCAATGCGCTCATGGGGGCAACGGTTGAAGGGGATCGTTGGGAAAAA
>JAFMCP010000117.1 GCA_017857705.1 Candidatus Nanopelagicales bacterium | reverse complement strand
CTCGGACAGAACTTTGTCATTGACCCTAATACTGTCCGCTACATTGTTGAGCAATCAAAAATTGATTCACAGAGTGTTGTTGTAGAAGTTGGCCCTGGTTTAGGGAGTTTGACCCTGCGATTGCTTGAAGTTGCAGAGCACGTGTCAGCCATTGAGATTGATTCCAGGCTGGCCAACCAACTTCCCATCACGGTTAATGAAAACTGCCCTGATCTGCTGGGAAAACTCAGCGTGCTCAATCGAGATGCAATGCAGGTTCAGTCAGGGGAACTCGCTCCCGCACCAACGGCACTCATTGCCAACCTTCCTTACAACGTTGCTGTGCCCGTGCTTCTACATTTCCTGGCAGAGTTTCCTACCCTCACAAATGTTTTGGTCATGGTGCAGAAAGAAGTCGCTGACCGGCTGTGTGCAGGACCCGGTTCGCGAACCTATGGAATTCCGAGTGTGAAAATTCAGTGGTTTGGTAAAGCCGAAGCCGCAGGGAACATCGGAAAAAATGTTTTTTGGCCAGCCCCCAACGTGGATTCAGGCCTTGTCCGCATTCACGTCACCCACCCACACAGTCACATTGAGGAAGACCGCCGCGAAGTTTTTCAGATCATTGACGCTGCCTTCGCGCACCGTCGAAAAACGCTGCGTGCAGGACTTGCGGACTTCATTGGTACAGCCCCATTAGCTGAACAAGTATTAACGCAGGCTGCGATTGATCCGGGTGCACGTGCGGAAACACTTGAATTGGAGTCTTTCATTCGGCTCTCTGCAGCAATCAAAGCGCAACGACTTTATTCGCAATAGGCTGTGAAGGTTATGCGCAACCACCCAGTGATCGTTGAAGTACCGGCCAAAATCAATCTGGCATTGGGTGTTGCTCCTCTTGGTGCAGACAATTTCCACGAGCTGATCACTATCTTTCACGCAGTTTCACTTTTCGATACGGTAACCGCCAAACCAAGTTCTAGCGGTGTCACTCTCACTATCGAGGGTGAAGGCGCGAAGTGGTTACCGGTCAATGACTCAAACTTGGCCGTGAAGGCGGCCAAACTTTTGGCCAAACACCATGGGGTAGAACCGCGAGTTGATCTGCATATTGAGAAACGAATTCCCGTGTCCGGTGGAATGGCTGGTGGTTCTGCAGACGCAGCCGGCACACTCATCGCGTGTGATCGCTTATGGGAGACGAATTCATCACGTGAAGAACTCGAAAGTTTGGCCGCGCAATTAGGTTCTGATGTCACTTTTTCCTTGCATGGTGGAACGGCTTTGGGCAGCGGTCGTGGTCAATTGATCACAAGCGTGATCACAACCGGTGAGTATCACTGGGTGATCGCCCTCGCCGAAGGTGGCTTGTCCACGCCAAAGGTTTACTCTGAATTCGACCGGATGCAAGCCGTTTTGCGTTCGGGACCGCCTCGCATCCCTTCGCAGTTATTGCTGGCACTGCGAACTGGTGATTCACGTGAACTTGGAGCAGAGCTGAGTAATGACCTTGAACCTGCAGCATTGAGCTTGATGCCAAGTCTGCGCAAAACCCTGGAAATTGGACGCGACTTGGGTGCGATGGGAGCCATGGTCTCTGGCAGTGGTCCAACCTGTGTTTTCCTTGCGCGGAGCCACGATGACGCAGTAAATCTTGCAGCGAGCCTGTCGGGTGCTGGCGTGTGTCGCAGCGTGCGTATTGCCGCGGGGCCTGCCGTAACCAGGGTAGTGAGTGACTAAAGCCGATCCAAAAGGTCGCGAAGCAGGTCGGCCAGTTGCTCCTGCTGCTGCGCACTCAATCCGCTCAAAGCAACTTTTTCACGTTCCACCAAATCTTTGAGTGCTCCATCGACTGCACTTTGACCCTCAGTCGTGAGTGCTACGAGAACCCCACGCCGGTCATTTTCGTCGGGGAATCTGGTAACAAATCCGCGTTCAAGAAGTCGATCAACCCGGGTGGTCATGGTGCCACTTGTGACGTGTGTTTGGGTGGCAAGGGTTCCCGCCGATAAAAAAAACGGGGGACCGGTCCTGCGCAGGGCAGCTAGAACATCAAATTCCCACGAATCCAGATTGTGATCGCGAAATGCCTGTGAACGAGCGTTATCCAGTTGAGCCGAGACTCGAGTTAGGCGTGAAAGCACGTGAAGGGGGGAGACGTCGAGGTCTGGCCGTTGTTCCTGCCAGGCGGCAACAATGTGATCGACGTCGTCCGGCTTGGCCATGTCAACATCTTATGTCAAGAATCTTGACTTCAAGAATCTTGAGAGGTCAGGACTTCTTTTTGGGAACTAAAGTTGGTTTTGGATCGAGGTGCTTGAGCCCGTTCCAGGCCAGATTGACCACGTGGGCCACTACTTCTTCCTTCTTGGGCTTGCGAACATCAAGCCACCACTGGCCGGTGAATGCGACCATTCCAACCAGCATTTGGGAATACATTGGGGCAAATTTGTCGTTTATTCCATGAGCCTTGAACTCTGCGGCGAGTACGTCTTCGACTTGGGTAGCAATGTCGACCATCAGGCTGGCAAATGATCCCGTTTGCGCCGTGACGGGGGAGTCGCGCACCAAAATCCGAAAGCCTTGTGGATTTGTATCAATGTAATCAAACAATGCAAGACCAGCTTGTTCAACGAGACCGCGGGCGCTGGCGCCGTCATTGCGCGACCCGACCAGTGCTTTGCTAATTGAATCAAGCAGGTAATTCGTCTCGCGGTCAACAACAACAGCGTATAGGCCTTCCTTGCCTCCAAAATGTTCATAGACGACCGGTTTGGAGACGTCGGCTTTTGCGGCAATTTCCTCAACGGTTACGGTCTCGAATCCTTTTTCAGCAAAAAGTTTTCGCCCCACATTGAGTAACTGCTCACGACGCTGCTGCCCCGTCATGCGCACTTTCGTGCCACTTGGCTTGCGGGCAGCAGGAACGGGGACAGTTTTTAATTCGGTCACACTGGCGAGAGTTTGCTTACCATCAATTGGCTCACCTTCGAGTGCATCGGACATGATTTATTCGCCGGTGTAACCGCGTATGCGGAATCGGTCGTTGGGGTCTTTCAGTTTTTTGACGAGGCGTTCTGGTTTTGGCCAACGAACATCTGTTACCAACCCTGTCTTCTCCATGCCCTTAATTAAGCTGGCAGACATATCGATTTGGCCTTTCATCACACCGTGTCGCGCCGCCGTTGGGTCAACGTGGTGCAGGTTGTGCCATGACTCACCTAAAGAGGGGATCGCAAGCCAGGCAACGTTGCTCGAGAGGTCGCGTGAAGTAAATGGGCGGTTACCAAATACATGACAGATGCTGTTGATTGACCAGGTGACGTGATGCACGAATGCGACTCGAACTATCCCGGCCCAAAAGAAAGCTGTAAAAGCGCCCATCCACGACCAGGTGATCAGACCACCCAGAACAGCAGGAAGAAGCAAGCTTGCTAATACGAATACTGAGAAATGCTTGGAGATCCAGTTGAGGTCTTTATCGTTAGCGATATCGGGTGCGTACTTATCAATCCCGGTGTTGTCATTGTCGAAAAGCCAACCGATGTGGGCGAAAACAAGTCCTTTTGCGATTGCCTTTTTGGTGGTGCCGAAGCGCCATGGTGAATGTGGGTCACCAACTTCGTCAGAGAATTTATGATGCTTGCGGTGGTCGGCAACCCACTGATCCAGTGAACCTTCAATTGCAAGGGACCCGAAAACGGCCAACATGATTTTGACCCCGCGATTGGCTTTAAATGACCCGTGGGTGAAAAAGCGGTGGTAGCCGATGGTAATTCCGCCAGCCGTGAGAACCCAAAGACCAATGGCAAGTGTGATGTCGAGCCAGCTGATCCAATTGCCCCACGCAATGGGGATGGCAAATGCGACAGCGATCAAAGGGATGACGACGAATGCACCGATTGTGATCCGTATCGGCAAACCAAGATAGGCAAGTTCCTGGGCGCTCTCATCAATCGCAGGATCTCGATCGAGGACATCTTGGTTCATAACACTCACGCGGACTCCCTAACATTTCATCAATATTTTCATCGGAAAAATTAAACTTACGCAAGCGTAACCTACGGTTGCGTAACCTGCAACACGCACCGCTAATCGGGACGGAAGTTGGGCTCACGCAATCTTCCGCCACCCCACGCCATAAGGTGTTCCACGCACGATCCCGGGTCGTCTAGCGGCAGGACAGCGGACTTTGAATCCGTCAACGGAGGT
>JAFMCP010000116.1 GCA_017857705.1 Candidatus Nanopelagicales bacterium | reverse complement strand
CAATGTTTTGGTTTCAGGACGGTGTTCACTGGCCAAATGTTTTGACACCCTGGGATGCGACATTCTTTGAGTATGCACTCGCGTCCCTGTCTCAATACAACTCCCGTCATTTGCAGGTGCCACCCGCTGATGGAATTGCGTTCCGGATACTCAATGGCTACGGCTACCTGAGCCCGGTTCCAGCTGATCCGGCAAAAATTGAAGAGCGTGTTGCAAACTTCACCGATCGTGCGGGTCATTACTTCATGAATTGGGATGATCTCTATTCCAATTGGATGGTCAAGATCCGGGATCTCGTTGGTGAACTTGAAGCCATTGACTTCGCAGCGTTACCCGATGTCGAAGATGCTGAGAGGGTCGTTAAGTCGGGTGCAGGCGTGGGCTCTGGGTATCAGATTCAGGAAAATTACGTTCGACTCTCGAGTTTGGCTCTCAAGCTGTGGAATTATCACTTTGAATTTCTTAATCTCGGATACGCGGCTTATCTTGATTTCTTCATGTTTTGCAAGACGGTATTCCCAAGCATCGCCGATCAGTCAATCGCAAAGATGGTCGCCGGAGTGGAGGTAGATCTCTTCCGACCAGACGATGAACTCAAGCGCCTCGCTCGCAAAGCCGTTGATAGCGGTGTTGCTGAGGCATTTTCAGCAGGAGATGTTGACGCGACTTGTGAAATTCTGAAGTCAAGTGCTGATGGCCAGGCTTGGATCGCATCCTTTGAAGAATCAGCCGAGCCTTGGTTTAATTTTTCGACCGGGTCCGGTTTCTATCACCGCGACAAGATTTGGATCGAGAACATCGAAATCCCATTCGAGTTCATCCGCAGCTACATTCAAAATCTCAAGGATGGCAAAGATCTCAACCGACCGGTGGAAGCAATTCGTGTTGAACGAGATCGGGTTGTAAATGAGTACATGGAATATCTTTTAACGGATGAGGACCGCGAGACATTCCAAGCCAAACTTGGACTAGCACGCACAGTTTTCCCCTACGTTGAGAACCATAATTTCTACGTCGAGCACTGGGCTCATTCGGTGATTTGGCGCAAGATGCGTGAACTTGGTGCGATTATGGTCAAGGAAGGTTTCTGGGGCGAACCCGATGACATCTTTTACCTAAAGCGCACTGAAGTTGAGGAAATGCTGTGGGATTACTTCGTATCGTGGGCAACGCCGGAAGCGCCGGCGGGTCCGGGGCATTGGCCACCGATCATTGCCGAGCGTCGCCGCAAGTGTGCTGCACTTGCCAAGTGGAAGCCCATTCCGGGGCTCGGTGTGCCACCGGAGGTTGTTACCGAACCATTCACGGTCATGCTGTGGGGAATCACCTCCGACAGTGTGAATGCTTGGCTTGGTGGTGGAGATCAGGTTGAAGGTGAACTCCGAGGCATGGCTGCTTCCCCGGGTTATGTCGAAGGTCTTGCTCGGGTCATTTTCTCCCCTGAAGACATCAGCCTGATCCAAGAAGGCGAAATTCTGGTGGCTCCGGTCACAGCTCCAAGTTGGGCGCCTATTTTTGGAAAAATTCAGGCGACGGTCACTGACTCTGGCGGAATGATGAGTCATGCGGCAATTGTCTGTCGTGAATACGGTCTTCCAGCGGTCACCGGCACGGGTTACGCAACGGCCAAAATCCAAACGGGTATGCGTATTCGGGTTGATGGCAATAACGGCGTTGTCACCATTCTGGACTAACCGAAAGAATCGGATGGGGCTCCTCGGTTCCCTCGGGCGGGACAAAATACTTGCCGTTCGCAGGAGCCGGGGTGCACCATTAGGCTTAGTTAGTAGTTACCCTTCAAGCGTTTTTCATTTTTATCGGATATATTTTCAGGGGAGGAATGGCCATGTTGACCGTAGAGCAAAATGAAGAACTTACCTCAGTAGGTCCAGGCACACCCATGGGCGAACTACTGCGTCGCTACTGGTACCCCATTGCATTTGAGCAGGACTTCGACTCCGTGCTTACCAAGACGGTTCGTCTGCTCGGTGAAAACTGGACTCTGTTTAAGACCCCAAAAAGCGGGCGCTACGGCATCGTTGCAGAGCACTGCCCGCACCGCCGGGCGTCACTGACTTACGGTGTGGTGCACGAGGACGGTATTCGCTGCGGTTACCACGGCTGGAAATTTGATTTCGATGGCCAGTGTGTTGAGCAGCCGGCTGAAACTGATAACCAAAATTTCCGCGACCGGGTGCAGCAGAAAGCGGGTAAAGCTCAGACACTAGCCGGAATGGTTTGGGTGTATGTCGGGCCTGACCCAGCACCCGAACTCCCGCGCTTTGATGTCTTCGTCATGGACGGAATCAAGGATTGCGGTTACACAACACTGCCATGCAATTGGCTCCAAATTATGGAGAACTCGGTGGACCCGCACCATGTTGAGTGGCTGCATGGTTACTACTTTGAATTTCTCGGTCAGACTGAGGGTTTTGACGCGCCCAAAGCATTCCAAAAGAAGCACATGCGAACTGGTTTCGAAGAAATGGAATGGGGAATTCTCAAGCGCCGAGTTCTCGAAGGTGGCACCGAAGAAAATGATGACTGGAAAATCGGTCATCCACTTGTGTTCCCTTATTTCATGCGTGTTGGTGGAGCCGGAATCAATCAAATGCAAATCAGGGTTCCCATTGATGACACCACGACCTGGAAATTGTTTTTTTCCAATCACGCCCCCAATGGCATTGAAGCACCCAAGCAGGATCGTCCAGTCTTTTATGAGTATCTGTGGAAGGACGAGAATGGCCGCCTGATCACCGATTACATTGAAGGACAGGACATCATGGCTTGGGTTTCCCAAGGTCCCATCACGGATCGAAGCCAGGAGCATTTGGGTCGTTCCGACGGCGGCGTTGCCATGTTGCGCAAAATGTTCAAGGAGAACATGAAAAAGGTAGCCAACGGTGAGGATCCGCTGGGAACTGTGCGTGAGCCACATGAGCGGATTGATCTGCCTTGTGAGCGTGACAAGTTCGGTGCCGAACGTGAATTTGCCCGTGCTTGGATTACCACTGGGTCAATGCGTTATAGCCCGCTGAAGCAGGAGTTATTGGACTTGCATGAGGATGCATGGGCAGCGAGGGAAAGCGCCGGGACGAGTGCCTGACTTTGGTAAAGCTGCCATGACTGACGCACCTTTAACCCCAGACGAGCGGAAAGCGGATTTGGCGGCGTTGCCACCGGATCCGTACCGATTGCCGCCCGTGGGCTCGTGGTTTGGTCCAGACGCTGAGCGTCACCTGATTGATCGACCCAAGTTCTGCCCGATGTGTGCTGCTGATCTTGAAACAGGTGGCGGAATAACAACCGAGTATTGGGCGGGCGACCTTCGGGTTTTTATGACGTGGTGTGGGGCATGCGGTTGGTTCGGCGAGGTTGTGCGATTCGACATGGTAACTATCGAGGAAGAAGAGCATTAGCGTTTAAGGTCCCGCTTGCAGTGAGCGCTCCAGTTGAAAGGTAGTTTTTTGTCAGCGTTGGTTTTTGACTTTGGCGGCCCAGTGCTGCTTACACCTTTTGAACTTCGTAAACAGGGTGAGCAAAGATTGGGCCTCCCACCAGGATCGTTTAATTGGGCAGGCCCATTTGACCCAGAATCAGATGCCGACTGGCAGGCGTTCCAAGCGGGCGAAATGAATGAACGCGAATATTGGAAGCTTCAGGTAGACAGATTTGCTGAACTGGTAGGACATCCTGCCACCATGCCCGAGATGATGGCTCCGCTGTATGCCGGACCAGAAAGTGAACTGGTTCGGCCAGGTGCGCTTGCACTGTTGAATGATGCGAGGGCCGCGGGCATCCCAGTGGGTATGTTGACCAATGACCTGACGGCATTCCATGACGCGGGGTGGATAGAAAGAATGACCGTTATTAAGTTATTTGATGCAATGGTGGATGGCAAACAGGACAGCGTTCATAAACCTGACCCCGAGGCGTACCTGTTGATGTGCGCACGCCTAAATGTTCCGTTAGAAGGTACTGTTTTTATTGATGACCAACCCGTTAATGTGCGCAGTGCCGAGTCTTTAGGGATGATCGCCATTCATTTAGATCCACGTGACCCTGAACCTGGGTATCAAGCTGCTAGAGCAGCACTGTCTCTACTGCCTCTGCATTAGTCACGCGAGGATTGCGGATTAATCGGCACGCTCGTTGGCATGAGTGGGTTTGATCAGAGGGAAGACGAAAAATCAGGCTGAGGTTTAGCCCAGCGAGCGGCGAACCGAGTTGATAAACATTTCGGGTTGCTCCCATGAACCAAAGTGACCGCC